>NZ_JAMYQK010000015.1:0-133151 GCF_040320845.1 Mesorhizobium sp. M0601 | reverse complement strand
AGCCGTTTTGCATACAGCGACATGCCGAGCCCATCATGCCAGATAATCTTGATCAGATTGCCGCTGCGGCCGCGGAAGACATAAATATCGCCGGCATGCGGGTCCCGGCCCAGCGTCTCCTGAACCTGCAGAGCGAGGCCTTGCATCCCGCGACGCATATCGGTCCGGCCGACCGCCAACCAGATCCGCACCTGGCTCGGAACCGGGATCATGAAACGCCCAGCGCCTTCACCATCGCTGCCGCCAGTGTTGGCGGCGTGGTCAGCGGAATCCGCAGCCGCACCTTGCCGGCGACCTCCAGCTCGATCACCGCTGGGGATGCCGCCGGCCGCGAAACGGCGACAGGCTCATCGGGAGCCACGACAACTTCGGCAAAGCCCGTCTCGCGGGCTCTCACCGTGCGGCGCCACTTATAGATCAGGCTGGTCGCGACATCGTACTGACGCGCTACCGCCGCCACTGTGGCCCCGGGCGCGAATGCCGCGGCCAGTATCCGGCACTGATCCTCTTCACGCCAACGACGACGACGCTCAGGCCCGGTCAATAACGTCACATGGCTCATGCTGTGCTGCTAACTTCGCTCGTAAGGGCGACCTTAAGAGCGCAGCCTCGCTACCGTGCCGTCCTCTCGCAAGGCGGCCTTCGCCGGAGGGTATCTGAATGAACCGTCATCGAGAAAGAGATCACACCGGAAAGCCATCGGGCTCAGAACGCACCATCCAAGACTTCGAGCCAAGAAAGCGGGCGAAGAAAATGCTTCAGGCCCGGATCTGTATCTATCCCGGATAAGCATCCGGCCCGTGCGATTTCTTCTATTTAGGTGTGCTCTATCAGAGTCTTACGGGGACCGCATGGCTTCGAATTGGGGAGGACATGAAATAGGTTCCTTGCGGTATCGGCGCTTGTAGCGCCCGAGCATGTTACCTTCGGCTCCGACAGCGCAGCTTGCCAACTGCGTAGCTTGGCTCTTAGATCCCGCCTAAGGTCCGATAAGTTGGATTTCGAAGAATTCTGTCAACTTAAGGTAAACTTAATGTAATGCGTTCTCTTACAGGCCTAAGAGGACGCACGTTTTTGGTTGACAGAATTGGATGCGGATCGTCGGTGATTGGCGGCTAAGTTGACATTGTCAACTTAGCCCGCATTCAAAGCGCTCCAGTAAGCCTCCGGCCTTCTAAGAAAATGTGCTTCTAGCAGATTTGAGATGTCCACGCTTCATGAGATCGGGAGCTGCTTAAGTCGGTAAACACACTACTTCGATTCAATAACCCCGTTCGAGGTCGATCTTATTGGACAGAGGCTCTCCTCTTGCGACTTGACCGCAGAGATCGGCGACCTGGTCGATTCCAGAATCCACCCAGAAGCTCGCGACATGAGGTGTGATGGTCACCCTGGGATGAGTCCATAACGGCGATGAAGCCTCCAGCGGTTCACGCTCAAACACGTCAAGACAAGCACCAGAAAGCTGACCTTCGTCGAGGGCGCGGATCAGGTCGGCTTCGTTGACATGCGCGCCCCTGCCGACATTCACAAGGTAGGCACCTCGCTTCATTGTTCCAAAGGCACTCGAGTTCAGTATCCCACGAGTGTCACCAGTCAGGGGCAGTGAACAGATAACGAAGTCCCGATTTGTGAGTGCGTCCGCAAGCTGGGCACGGCCAAAGTAACTGTGTATACCAGGAAGCGTCTTTTGATGACGAGACCAGACTGCTGTGTCGTAGCCAAAGTCCGCAAACAGCTTTGCGGCCCAGCCACCGATCCGGCCCGCACCCAGCACAACAATTCTTGTCTCGGAGATCTTCCGCGGCGCGATCGGATTCCAAAACTTGCGGGCTTGTAGACTCACGTAATCCGCAACATGCCGTTGCTGGCAGAGAACGCGAAGGACGATGTATTGCACCACTTCCGAAGCCTGCTCACGCGTTGCGAGCCTGATGAGCGGAACACTATTGGGAAAGCTCTGAAGATCAATACCCTCGACACCGGCCCCCAAATAGACAACGGCGCTTAGCCCCGTCATGGCGTCAAAAAAACCAGGACTGGCGCCCTTGTCGATCAGCACAATATCTATGTCATTTTTGTTCCCGGCGTCTGGCCAAAGCCTGAACTCCAGCTGCGGCACACGGGTTTTCAGCTCAGCAGCCCATACTTGTGAATCAATGTAGTCAGGATACTCATTGACCATCAGAACGGTAATGGGCTCGCCGAACACTTCGCCCTCCCAGATTCAGGTAATCAGGCATCCACCGGATAACCGCTCTGTCGAGACTGAGTTTTGCGCAAACTGGCACCAGTTGCAAGAACAGACTCCGGCACAAGGGCGCGTTGGTGCGCCGGCTCCGGTCTATCCAGGCTTAGATATTCGGTTTGGTCTCTGCGCGAAGAACCTCGATGACCATCGACGAGTTCTTAGAGGTGCGCGCTAGGCTGAAAGAAATCGAGGAGCAATACCCTCTTGTCTTAGTCGAGTTGTCTTAGTCGAGGTCGATCCCGGCCTTTAGGCCGCAGGAGGCGGGCACCCGGTTATCACCTTCTCAGTGTTTTCGAGCCTCTGAGCAACGGTGCCGGAAGACTTTGCGGTGTAGCGTGGTGATTGATCAGTTCGCCCGGCCACGGTGCAACACTTGCCCTATCCGACTCTGATCCTGAAACCCATGCTCTGTCAAATGCAGGTCACACTCGTATAGATCCCAAATAGCGCTCAGGACACTCGTGGAGAACGGCCGGGCTGGCTGCGGCCCTCCCACACAAAGCGGTGCATTGGCGGGATATTTGTCTGGCGCAACAAAAGGCATCCCCATGGGCTGACCACGGCGATCCTAGGACTTCCATCCATCTATGGGGTTCATCCGGAGTCAGAGATAAAGTCGATCGGTTCCTAGGAACCCGGGTGCGCGTCATGAGCTTCCTCTCATGGCATCTAGAACCGACACCCGATTGCCGTAGTGGGTGCGCTCGCCAACATCCGCATACTTCGCCGACCGCACTGGATTAGCGGGACTGACCGAACATGCGCTCCATGCTCGCGGTCCGCACTCGAGCTTGAGGTCGTCAAAAATCAGGTGGCTGCCGCCAATGGCTCAGATGAGTGCCAACGGCGCTTTGTCCCCATTAGGTTCCGTTGTTTCCAATGAGGGTCACGAAGTGCTTTAATGCGTCCTCCGCAGTTCGCTCCGCAGTATGTCCAGCCACTGCCCACTGCGCAAAGTGTCCGTCAATGCACATGCGTGCGAGCCCGTAGACGAGCGCCCTCGCGGCTATCTGGGTCTCTGCTATGTTGTCTGACCGGAGCAAGTTTCGTCGCTGTGCTTCTGCCATCGATCCTTCTACCAGCGAACGCACCGCTTCGTTATCGTGACGCAGCGACTCCGAATTGTCCCAATCAATAAGACTCCGTGTCGAGATGATCTGGAAATGGGTGGGGTTTCGAATTGCCCAGCGCAAATAGGCGACTCCAACAGCGGCAAAGCGCTCGATCGGGTCGTCCGTCGCAACGTGCTCGACTGCCTTCGTAATCTCCGAGCGGAACCGGCTCATTGCCTGCTCTGCGACAGCCGTCATCAATGCGGTCTTGTTGCTGAAGTGACGGAAGGGTGCGCCGGGGGAAACGCCCGCCCGCTTTGCGGCTTCGCGCACGCTCACATTGTCGAGGCCGCCCTCCTCGACAAGTTGAACCGCGGCATCGATTAGCGCCTCCCGCAAATTGCCATGGTGGTAGCTGGTGCGGCGAGACGACTTGGCTTTTGGCATCGGTTTCCCTTCGTTCCGTAGAGCTTGCATCACGCGTCAATATCATAATCCCGCGAATTATGTAATCACTGTTTACACTCTCGACAAAAGGATGTAAGCAGCGATTACAAATGGGATCGGAACAGGCCTGCGGTCTACGCGGCTCCCAAATTCCCAGATGGAGGAATGAACATGCCCGCCAGAAACGCCGAACCCCGCCATCCGCAATCGTTAACGTCGTCCCAAGGTCCAGCCGAAGAACATCAGCACAAGGAGAATTTCCGGACTGTTCCGGCGAGCGGGGCTTTGCCCAGCGTAAAGCTTTACCGGCTTGCCTCCGTCGCTGGGATGGGGAGCGCACTTATTCTTCTGGTCAACGCGGCCAAACGCAGCGCGCTCATCGCGACCACCGATCTAACGCAACTTCTCGCGCCACTCGCCGAGATATTGGCGCTCGGTCTTGTCGTAGGCTTGTTTCTTGCGTTTGGCCGGCGCGCGGGCTTGCTCGGCACTATCGCGTTTATCGTCAACTTCTTTGCACTAGCAAGTTTGGTAGGTGTGGAAGTGGTGATCAATCTCGTGTTTTCGAAACTTCCGCTGACAACCATCATTGACCTACGAGCCGGGCCGCTCGGACTGGCTCTAGCCGTCAGTTCGTTTCTTTTTCTGTTTGGGACGCTCGCGTTTGTAATCTCTCTTGCCGTCGGAAGAGCCGTGCCGCGCATTCAACTCGCTCTCTATTTCATTGGCGCGGTGCCTATCGCGCTCCGTGCGTTCGTGCCGGAGTGGGCTCTTGACCTGGGCCTGGTGATTCTTGCGACAGCGATCGCCTGGCTGGCCGGATGGCTGTGGATACGCGCGAGCACTGTCGACGAATTCAGGCCGTAAAGCGTGGCGACCTTAACCGCTCAGAATTGATGCACCTATCGCGCGGTGCACAATTCAGCCTCACAATTCCGGTTCGCTTTGGTCAAACTCGATCGTTCACAGTGATCGAGTCTCGACCCTGGCGTTACTCGGCATCATTCGACTGCCTTCGTGCCACGCCACCAAAGAGGGCGCGTAGTATCTTTCTAAACACAACCGATAGCTTCGGATCCGCTCCGTTTGAGAATTTGCGGATCGCGCCGATGATCTCCCGCTCGTTTTCTGAGAACTGGCCCACAATCTCCTGAAATGCCGCACGGTCTTTTTCATTGCCGTCCTGCGTGAGTGCCATGACGAATAGCTCGCGAGGATCGGTTTCTAGCGCCTTGGCGATGCTCACGACACGATAAAGCGGCACCTTGGTTCTCCCGCTCTTAAGCATCGCTATGACGTTGTCGTTCACAAAACCGATCGCTCTGGCTATGTCCCTTTGGCTCTTTCGGTGGCTCAGTTCATAGATACGCTTGTCCAAGAATTTAGCGATCTCGGATTTAAGAGGCGCCCCCCTGCTATCGTTGCTCATGCTCGTCCTCTCTGTAAGTCTATGATGTTGTTTAATATATATCAAGAAATGATAGGTAATCGTAGATTACCATCGAATGTTACAAGACCAAATTGCGCCTCCCAGCCCTCCTCATTCAACATACCACTCAAAAAACTCCTTTTAACCCATTTGATTCTTAGCAAATATATACATAAGTCACCTATGACTTACTACGGCCTAAGGCGCGACGGTGCGCGCATAGTGCCCGCGGCGGGCAGAGGTGGCGAGGCGGAAATGGCCTGATTAGGCAAGCCGAGCTTGGTAAGGCAGCTAGTTTTGCCCTATTAGCCGATGGTCCTAGGGTGCGTCGTCCTATCCAAGCGTGCGACAGGCGCCCGCAGGACCACCAAGGGAGATGAACCAGTCAACCTGACGGTCTGTCAGGCTGCGAGACGTGTCGAGTTTGCTAGAGGAGCTATCGAACCCTGTGGATTAGTCCACAAAATGCCTTCTCACCTTTCGGATGGTTTTTATCACTAGGACGTAGTCCGCCGAAGCGGATAAGAGAGCACTTGGATTTCGATTTGCAGCGTTGTCTGCGGTTCCAGAAAAAACGGGCGGGGGAATGGGACATCAGAACATATTCGACCTGTGCAAACCGCGTGAAGACGTGGTCAAGGGCACAATCGCAGATAGCGACTATGCGGCCAATCTCGCGAACGTCCTGACTGGCCGCGCTTCGCGCGACTACACCGACGCCCCAACGTTCTTCACGAACACTTATCCTACTGAAGGGCTGAAAGAGCTTCTCGTCAACGTCTGCGGTCGACTGTCGGGTCGCGGCGAAAGCGTGTCAGCCGTTTTCCGCCTAGACACTTCATTCGGCGGCGGTAAGACGCACGGCCTGATTGCCCTTGTGCACGCCGCAGCAGGGATGAAGCAGGTTTCAAATATCGCGGAATTCCTCGATCCGGCACTCGTGCCGACCCGGCCCGTCCGTGTCGCCGCCTTCGATGGCGAGAATGCCGACCCCGCGAACGGTCGGCCAATGGGCGAAGGAATACGTGCCCATACGCCTTGGGGCGAAATTGCCTTTCAGCTGGCTGGGAAGGCTGGCTACGAGATCGTGCGTCGATCCGACGAGCAGCGAATTGCTCCGGGTGCAGATACCATCAAGGAATTGTTCGGTTCCGATCCGGTGCTTGTCGTTTTAGACGAACTTGGCGAATATCTTCGGCGGGTTCAGGGCATGGGTGGGCGCGACCAACTGACCGCCTTCCTGAAGGCACTTCTGACCGCAATCGAAAGCACCCCGCAGGCGGCAATCGTCTATACGCTTGCGGTTCGATCCGATGGCAAGGGAGTGGATGCTTTCGCTGACGAGAACGAGTTTCTCGCCAGCGCCATGTCGGAACTAGAAAGCGTCTCCGGCCGGAAGGCGACCAACCTCAATCCAACAAGGGACGATGAGACCGCGAAGGTTATCCGGCGGCGCCTTTTTGCGTCGATTGACGATCCCCGCGCAACGGACGTGATCAACGCTTATCGCGAACTATGGACTACCCACCGCGACATTCTATCGGAAGAAGCCAGGCGCTCGGCCACGAGCGCAGAATTCGCGCAAACCTATCCCTTTCACCCAGACGTGCTGGATACACTCACCGGGAAAACCGCCACGCTCGGCGGCTTTCAACGCGTTCGTGGAATGCTGCGTATTCTGGCAAAGACCGTTGCGACAGTCTGGGCAAGCCGGCCTTCCGATGCGTCCGCGATCCATCTGCATCATATCGATCTGGGATCGGATGTCATTCGCCGGGAGTTCACGACGCGCCTGCAGCAAGGCGCCTTCGTGCCCGCGATTCTCAACGACATTGCTGGGCCGCCCGAGAAGCTGGCTTTGGCTCAAGAACTGGACTCGAAAAACTTCAAGGGCCTTCTGCCTTATGGCACCTACGTCGCCCGCACGATCTTCATCCATACCCTGGCGTTCAACAACGACCTTAAAGGCGTTGCAGTCGACCACTTGCGCTATTCGATCCTGAGCCCTGCGGCGGACCTTTCCTTCATCGACGATGCCAGGACGAAATTTCGTGCAGAATCCGCCTATCTCGATGATCGTCCAAACGCGCCGCTGCGCTTCAACGCCGAAGCCAACCTTACGCAGGTTATCGGGCGGGAAGAGAAGAACATCGATCCCGGCGAGGCGCGAACCCAGCTTGTCGACCGCGCAAAGGCAATCTTCGGTGGGCAATCCTTCGACCTCGTGCCATTCCCGGGCGGACCATGGGATGTCCCGGATGACGTTTCGGACGGGAAGCCGCGGCTTGTTCTGCTTTCTCACGACGCGCTGGAAATCGGCGCCGATCTTCGCGAGATCCCCGACATAGTCGGGCGCATGTTCGAACGGAAGGGCGCGGACGGTAACGGCCTGCGATCCCTGAGAAACAACTTGGTCTTCGTCGTCGCTGACGAGACCAAGGTCAACGAGATGAAGCGGGCGATCGTGCGCCGCCTCGCCCTTCAGGAACTCAAGCGGCCCGAGCGCGTCAAGGAACTTGCCGAGCACCAGCAAGCCAAGGTCTTCGAACTCGAGAAAAAGTCCGAGACGGAGGCCGCTATCGCAATCCAGCAGTGCTATCGCCACATCCTCTACCCGTCCCGGAATGCGCTGAGCGGCGCTGGCTCGGTGCAGTTGGCGCATTCGGTGATCGATATTCAGAACGCCTCCGAGCGACCGGGATCAGGCCAGCTTCAGGTCGTTCGGCAGCTGCAAAGTCAGAACAAGGTTCGCGACGCTTCTGACTCGCCCGATTCCCCGTCCTATATCCGCGATCGCACGCCCTTGAAGAAAGGGCAGATGACGACGCGCGATCTTCGCGATGAATTCCGCCGCGACCCTTCGCTCTCGATCCTCCTGTCGGATGACGTGTTCCGCAAGGCGATCCGAAAGGGCATCGAGGAAGGCGTCTATGTCTACAGGCGCGGCGATCTGCTTGCCGGTCCAGGCGATCCGATGCCTTCGATCAACATCGATGAAGAAACCACGATCTTCACGATGGACTTCGCCAAGTCCAACGGTGTGTGGCCACGGCCGGCGCCCGCGTCGGCGGCCCAACCCGCTTCGGCTGGGACTGGCGCTTCGATTTCGAGCGAGCCGCTCCCGCCGATCGGCGGCGCACCGGGTGGGGGGTTCGGCGAACGACCACAAGTTGGCCCGGAGGGCGCTTTGGTCGCGAATGCCAAAGTGTTCACCGCCGAGGGCGTGCTGAAGGAAGCGCTGCGGAAGGTGATCGAACAGGCAAAGACCGCGAAGCTCGAAAAGGTAGATCGAGTCGTAATCCGTCTGTTCGAATATGGCGACGCCTTCAAGCTGATTCCGATTGCCAACTCGATCTCTGGAACCAAGCGTTCGGTGACGTTGGAGGGCGGCTACACGACGACCCAAGACAGCGAGATGATGTTCGAGTTCAAGGGCGAAGCTCAGGATGCTTCGACGATCAAGGACTATCTCGAACCGCAGTTTCGGGCCGCGAAAGTGACCGATCTCAAGGCCAGTATTCTGTTTGATTTTGAAGGCGGGCTCGCGCTGGGTGGAGATGCCGCGGACAGATTTATCGAGAAGCTGACGCGCTTTGCGAGCGCGGCTGCGTATGTCGAAGCAACGGCGGAGGTGAAGTGAAGTTATGAATGTGCCGCGCCGGAAGGACGAAATTATGATGGTGTCGAAGACCCAGCCAGTTTACGAACTGCGCGCCCGCCGGCATGGCCCGGGCGATACCGAGATCGAAGTCTGGCAACTGCCCTCGGTTGTGACGCCGCAGATCACCACTCCGATCCGCCTTGCGGGCCTTCGCGGGCGGAATCTTGAACTGGCCGAGCACCGGGTGCTGAAGCGCCTGAAGGAAAGCGGCATCCGCCTTGATCTTTTGCCGATCGAGGGGATGGGATCGGCCCTGTCGGAAGAAACCGCGCTCCGCCTGGCACTTCTATTCCGCACGCTGGCGCCAATGCGCAATCGCGACAACATGCGCCTCGTCGCCGAAGGCATCGAGGTGATGGGGAAGGAAGAGGCCGGTTATTGGCTCGGCATGTCGGTCCACCGTAAAAACCCGCGCCGCGTGTTGACCGCCCTTCGCGTCCTGCTCACCGATCCGGCCAAATGATGGAAGACGGGCGTATGTCGGATGTGCGGCTGATTGAACGTTGGTTGCCGATCGCTGAAATAGGCATTGAGAGCCTTCGGGAACGCACGCCGATGACGCCGTTTCCTGCTCCCAACCGCTTGCACGTCTGGTGGGCGAGGCGCCCCTTGGTAGCGTCCCGGGCTGCAGTGTTGGCTTCGTTGTTGCCAGCCAATGCCGACCACGATACCTTTCTCCATGTCCTGGGCATTCACGGTGATCCAATGGCGTCGCGCCGCCGGATCGACCGGGCAAAGCGGATTGGCGAACGATTTGAAGGCGAGGCCTACACTTACAAGCGCGCTTTTTCATACTCACCTTCTCCATCCGAAATGGCCGAAATCCGAAGGCAGACTGGAAGCGACATATCTGTCCTCGACCCCACGGCTGGCGGCGGAAGCATCCCATTCGAGAGCAGTCGGATGGGCTTTAAGTCGTATGCCAACGACCTAAACCCCGTAGCTGCTACGATACTGAAGGCGACCGTAGAAACTCCGCAGCGTTTCGGCTTGATGCTTCTGGACGAGTTCGATGAAATCTCAAAGAAATTCGTCGCGCGCCGCGAGAGCCTCCTTCGTTCGGCATATCCGCCTGAGCCGGAGAAGAACTGCGTTCCGACTAATTATATCTGGGCACGCACGATCTCCTGCCCATACTGCGCAGGAAGGATACCGCTTTCTCCGAACTGGCGCTTGAATGGGGTTGGCGTTGGGGTTCGATTGAAACCCCATTTGGGCAATGGACCAGGAACCACTGGTCGCTTCTGCTCATTCGAGATCGTGACAGACGTCTCGGAACATTCGGCTGGAACCGTTGCCGATGGCGACGCCACGTGTCCCTTCACTGATTGCGCCCGCGTTATCGACGGCGACGAGGTCAAGCGCCAGGCACAAGCCGAAGGAATGGGTGATCAGCTGTTCACCGTCGTCTTCAAGCGGCGCATCGAAACGAAACTCAAGTCTGGGAAGCTTGGTAAGCCGAGGTGGGAGAGAGGTTATCGAGCTCCTCGCGCGGAAGACAGCATCGAGGCGGATATTGCTGCCCAAATAGATAAGAAGCTTCCAGAATGGGAGGCGCTTGATGTCATCCCAAGCGAAGAATTCCCTTCAGACACAAATGATGATCGACCACGTCAGTATGGTATGCCCCTTTGGCGAGATATGTTCTCGCCACGTCAGCTTCTTGGTCATGGGCTGGCATCCGAGATCTTTCGCGACATGGTTGAGGAAGACAGGCTCGCCAGCCGTCTGACTGATGTTCGCCGGGCCGCCTACATCTATCTCAGCTTCAGTCTGGATAAACTCCGCGACTATAATTCGCGAATGACACGGTGGCACGGCAATCGCGAAATCATGGTCAACACGTTTGATCGGCATGATTTTGCGTTCAAATGGTCGTATGCCGAAATGGTCATCACCACGGAAGGTGTTGGCTATGATTGGGCCATTGAACAGACCGCAAAATGTGTCAAGGAGCTTGTAGAACTATCGACACCAACAGGCGCCAAGGACGGACCGCTCTTTGGAGGCGACAAGACGGCGTCGGCTGAAGTTGTAATCTCCTCAAAATCCGGCGCTTCTCTTGACCACATTGCCGACGGCTCAGTCGATGCTGTGGTGATGGACCCACCCTATGGCGCGAACGTGATGTATGCGGAACTCTCGGACTTCTTCTATGTCTGGCTAAAGCGCACGGCTGGGCTGGTCGCGCCCGAACTCTTCACAAGAAGGCTTACTGACAAGCAATCCGAGGCAGTCGCCAACAAGGCCCATTTCAAGCGCCAGAAGGGCGCGGACGCCCTAGCCAACCGCGACTATCAGGAGAAGATGGCTGCGATTTTCGCCGAAAGTCGGCGCGTGCTGAAACCGAACGGCATCATGACCGTGATGTTCACGCACAAGGACACCAGCGCCTGGGATGCGTTGACGAAGGGATTGATCGAAGCGGGCTTCATCATCACCGCCTCCTGGCCGGTGAATACCGAGGCAGAGGGATCGCTTCACATCAAGGACAAGGCCGCCGCCAACTCCACAATCTTCCTCGTCTGCCGCCCTCGTCCTGCTGAGCAGGGCGATAAGACGACCTATTGGGAAGATGTCGAGCCGCTGGTGGCCAAGGCTGTGCGAACCCGAGTTGAGGAATTCCAGAAGGCCGGGATCGGCGGCGTCGATCTTTATCTCGCCTCCTTCGGCCCGGCGCTTGAGCAATTCTCGCGTCACTGGCCCCTCAAGCGTGGCACGCCACGTCCAGAACCGCTGGCAAAGAAGCGCCGCAAACAAGCCGAACTTTTCGAAGAAGAATTCGATCCCTATGCCGTGACGCCGGAAGACGCGCTCGATGCCGCTCGTCGGGAAGTGAAAACGTGGCGCTTGAACCAGCTAACGCACGCAAAGGGACGCGGCGATCTCGATGCCGCCACGGCCTGGTTCGTCCTGGCCTGGGATGCGTTCAAGGCACCGGTGTTCAGCTACGATGAAGGCTTGCGGCTTGCCCGCGCGGTGGGTGCCGATCTAGATGGCCAACTCATCGGCAAGATCTGTGAAAAGAAGGGGTCGGATATTAAGCTCTGGGACAGCGCGACGCGCGCTGCCAAGAATGCTCTCGGACCCGCCGATGGTTCGCGCGCCATGATCGACGCTGTCCATCATGCAGCCCATCGCGGAAGAACGCGAACGCTCGACGCGGCCCTCGACCTCCTCAAGGATGCGGGGGCTGACGGCGATCCACAATTTCTGGCCGCGCTCGAGGCTGTGCTGGAAGTTTTGCCTCCCTCCCGCAACTTTGTCGGCTTCGATGTTGCCAGCGGCGATGCGAAATCGGCTGCTGATGACTTCGACGCCCTTGAGAAACTGCGACGCCTCGCCTTCTCCGACAAAATTGACGAGCCACAGCAGCTGTCGCTCTTCACGGAGGAGGTTGCTTGACGCTCCTGCGGGACACTGCATGGCGCCTAAAATACACGCCGGACGATGGTGATCTCGTTCGGCTGTTCTATGTGCCTGCGTTGCGCTCGGCGACTCGATACGATCGCCTCACCGGATACTTCTCGGCGCGCGCCTTGGCGCTTGCCGCGCGGGGCGTCGAAGGGCTGATCGTCAACAATGGGCGTATGCGCCTGATCGTCGGCTGCACCCTCGGCGAAGAAGAGGTTGCGGCCATCGAGCGTGGCGAATCCCTTCGCGACGCTGTCGAACGAACACTGATCAAGATGCCGGTCTTGTCATCCGATCCGCGAACGATCGATGCTCTCGAACTTGTTGCGTGGATGGTGGCCAACAACTTTCTCGATGTGAAGCTTGCGGTGCCCTGTGATCTCGACCGCCGGCCGATCCGCGACGACAGCATCTTTCACGAAAAGACTGGCATCATCGAGGACAAGACCGGCGATCGGATGGCCTTCAACGGCAGCATCAACGAAACCGAATTCGGTTGGACGCGGAACTGGGAAAGCTTCAACGCCTTCACCTCGTGGAATGACGGTCCGCGCGTTGACGAGGAAGAAGCAAGCTTTGCGAAGTTGTGGGCCGACCGCGCCCGCCGGGCGATCACGCTTGATGTGCCCACGGCGCTGCGCGAGCAGCTGCTGACCTTTCTGCCCGACCCCGAAAAACTGCCGAAGCGCCTCGCTGAACACTACGACCAATCGAAAGGACCATCGTCGCCCAGACCTCTACAAGGGCTTGCCCATGAGGATGAGCCAATCACTGTTCGTCCGGGGCAAAATGCTTCGGTCGATGAGGAACGCCAGGCCGTTTGGGAAAAGATCGCCAACGCTGCCGTTCAACCGGTCGGCGGCGAACGGGTCGGCGAAGCGACTTCCGCAGTCGTCCCCTGGCCGCATCAAATCCGGGCTTATCATCGCCTCTACGACAACTGGCCACCGAAGCTTCTGATCGCCGATGAAGTTGGTCTCGGAAAGACCGTTCAGGCCGGGTTGCTGCTTCGCCAGGCCTGGTTGGCGGATAGGGTCAAGCGCGCGCTAGTCCTCGCGCCCAAGAACGTCTGCAAGCAATGGCAAATCGAGCTTCGCGAAAAGTTCAACCTGAATTGGCCGATCTACGACGGTCATAAATTGACGTGGTATCGGTCGCCGGCGCGAGATCATGATTTCGAGAAGTCGGTCTCGCGCGAGGCGTGGCATCGTGAGCCATTCGTGATCATGTCGAGCCATCTCGCGCGGCGCCAGGATCGACAACGCGAAATTCTGGACGGAACCGAACCGTGGGATCTCGTTGTCCTCGATGAAGCGCATCACGCCCGAACGAAGGGCGCTGGAACGCCGCAAGCCAAAGGCCCGAACCGGCTTCTCCAATTGATGCGGTCGTTGCGGCGTCGAACTGACGGGCTGATCCTTCTTACCGCGACACCGTTGCAGGTCCACGCCACGGAACTCTGGGATTTGCTCGACCTCTTGGGGCTGCCGCCTGAATGGACGGCGGATGCCTTTGTCCGCTTCTTCTCGGAAGTCGCGAAGGACCCTGTAACCAACGAAAGCCTCGATTGGCTTTCGGCGCTCTTCCGGGCGAACGAAGCCCATTTTGGAGAGGTCTCGCGGGCCGATGCGGAAAGGCAGACCCGACTGAGCGGATTAAAGACCCGGAAAGTCCTTCAAGCGCTGCGCGATCCGGTTTCGATACCGCGGCGGCAGCTTTCGCCCGAAGAACGACGCGCGGCGATTGCGATTCTCAAAAGATCGACTCCGGTGCGCGCGCTAGTCTCGCGACATACGCGCGAGCTGCTTCGGAAATATTTCAAAGCCGGGAAGCTATCTACAGCGATCGCCACGCGACAAGTCGAGGACCGCTTCATTCCGCTTTCGGCAGAGGAAGGCGATCTCTATCAGCAGGTAGAAACCTACATTTCAGAGACCTACAACGCTGCGGCGCCCGAAGCCCGCAACGCCGTAGGATTCGTGATGACCATCTATCGTCGCCGCCTTGCCTCAAGTTTCCATGCCCTTCGGCAAACGATGGAGAAACGCAAGGGCGGCGTCGGCGGACTCCTTTTTGTGGCGGTGGATGAGGCCAGGATCGACGAAGACGTTGCCGACCAAGTCGAGGCTGGCGAAGAAATTGACATCGAAACCGTGTCCGAGGACGAGCGCCGCGCTCTTGCGTTCGAAGAAATCGCGACCATCGAAACCATTGTCGACGAAATCAAGCAGCTGCCGACCGATACGAAGGCAATGGAGCTTTCGAGGGCTCTCAGTGAACTTAAAGGCAGCGGCTATCCGCAGGTCATGGTTTTCACCCAGTTTACCGACACGATGAACTATTTGCGGAACTTGCTCGTCGCTGCTGGCAACTCCGTAATGTGTTTTTCCGGACGCGGCGGCGAAGTCCGCAACACCGATGGAACCTGGACGTTGATCACGCGTGACGAGGTCAAACGACGCTTCAAGGAGGGGCGCTCAGAGGTTCTCGTTTGCACAGATGCTGCTGCCGAGGGCCTGAACTTCCAGTTTTGCGGCGCCTTGGTGAACTACGATATGCCTTGGAACCCGATGCGGGTCGAACAGCGTATAGGTCGCATCGACCGCTTGGGTCAGCGTTTTTCGGATATTCGAATCATCAATCTACACTACGAAGACACGGTCGAGGCCGACGTCTATCGCGCGCTGCGCAGCCGGATTTCGATTTTCGAGAGCGTGGTAGGTGGCCTCCAGCCAATCCTTACCCGCCTGCCGCGCATTATCGAAGAGTCCGTTCTGTCCAAGTCTAGCGCGCCGGAGGGCAAGCGCGAGGACGCTCTTCAGGCCCTAGACAACGCTATTTCTGCCGGAGAAGGCTCCGCGCTGAACCTGGACGATTTTGCCGATGAGGATCTCGAAGTTCCGCCGCGCCCTGATCCAGCGATCACACTGTCTGATCTCCGCTTTGTTCTCGACCGATCGGTTTTGCTTCCTCGTGGCACCGAAGCGATCCATCTGAATGAGAAGGATTACCGTCTAACCGACGGCAATCTGCCTCGCGCCATTCGCGTCACGGTCGACCGGGAATTCTTTGAGATGCACTCAGATAGCGTAGAGTTTTGGACCCCAGGGAGTCCGAGCTTCCCCGACCTAGAAATATACCGAGCCGCGCCTTTGCCCTGATAGGAGGGCGGTCTTGTAGCGAAGGCATGCGGGACAAGCTGAGGTAGCGCAAGCAGCTTACGCCCATCGATTTGGCCGACTGCAAAAGATAGTGCTCCACGCAGGCATAGTGCCGATGGCGACATCGAGCACGCCCGCGAGACGAGCTATGGATTTGGTCGCGGCTGCGTTCGCTAGTCGGGCTCGACATGCAGCCATTTCGTGGGCCTTCGGCGGGGGCAGCGTGGTCGCGCAGATAAGGTTGATCGGCATGATCATCGAGCACCTGACCGACCAAGGCACGATGGATCCGAGCCTGCTCTACGAGCCACCCTTCACCGACGTCGCGCCTACGGGACCGGAGCAGGTGTTCGACGAAGGCAATGTGGCGCAGCTCTTTTCGAGAATTCAGGAAATCAACGACAGTGCCGTCGCGTAGCGACCAAGTCGAAACAACGTGCTGAATTCTTTCCTGGCCGGAGGATCAATCACCGTCAGCCATGTAACGCCTCCCTAAATAAAGAAGTAAGTAAGTAAGTAAGTAAGAAAGAAAGAAAGAAAGAGTAGGGAAGCGTTACATACCCACCTTATCATGAGCTACCTCCAAGGTGGTGATTTTATATATGTCCTCCGGTTCGAGAGAGCGCTGCCTTCTTGGCACGGTGTTTCGCGACTCTGGCGGCAACTGCTGCACGACGAGCATCCCGCACCGGCGAGGCCGATCCAAATCGACGTTTCGCTAGTTCGTCTATCTTAGTGCCAATAAGCCTGCACCTGATGCGGTCTGGACAGGCGCAGCATTGAACAGAATCTTCTGTCGAAGAGTTCTGCATTCCCAAGCAGCTCTGGAGGAATTCAGCGTCATCCGGTTTGACGAAGTTTCGAGTTCCCCACATCCCACTCCGCATTTCGTCGACAGCTGTTTCGAAGGAGTTGCGGCGTTGGTCGGCTGGCATGATCCGAAGCACAGTGCGAAGTGGCAGTTGCCTCCGAGAAAGGCAATGACGAGCTATCACGTCCGACCAGCGCTCCCCGTCAGTTCGAACAACAGCGGTGAGGACCTCGCGGAAGTTTCTTTGCGCCGGGAGACCGCGATCATGGTCGATTTGATACTGAGCCAGGTCAGACCCTGGCCATACGGAAAAAGGCCCTCGGTCGAGTTTGAACTTTTCGAACTGAGCGTGCCAAGCAACCTTCGTCGTATCGTTTGCATGAAGCTGCAAAGGTAGGGGGTTCCGTGATCGAGTCCTCCTACCCGAAAAATGAAATGAGAACTCCATGAATTCATCATAGGGCAAGCCGAGTTCGTCCGCCCTTTGCCTTGCCATCCAAAGCTGTGTGAACCAGCCGGCAGGCTCGGAAGGTGGGGTCGCTTTGACACCATTTACATGCTCCGACAACTCGCGATCGATGTTGGCACGGACAAACGCACGCAAGGCTTTTCGATAGATTTCACCAAATAGCAGCGTGGCGTCGAGAGGCGACAGAAACCGATAGTCGAACCACTTCTTGGTCAGAAGTTCGTGCTCGCGCTCAAGGTGACCAGGCATTATTAAATACCGGGCTGTGATGAGGTCTTCTAACCGTTTCGCGAATAATCCTGGGTCGTAAGCCACATCGATCTCCTTCAAAAGCAGGCGAAGTGCCTGCGAGTCTGGCGGCTCTGTCGGAGCAGCCTCAATTGCAGCTATAGCGTTATCTCCACCGAACCGTCGGAAAACAGGCTGTTTATTTTCGACAACCTTCACAGACGAATTATCACGCACCCGGCGGTCGAAGACGTTGAGTGTGATAATTTGAGCAGTCGTGGACGTTTTAGAGCTCTTGTCGCCATAGGCCCTTTCGAGCCAGGAGAGGGACGAGCCCTGTTGCGTTCGAGAGAAACGCCCCATAATCTGCCCGAGTGCTATTCCGACCAAGATGGAAACACCAGACCCCGAAAGACGACCTCATTGGTTTGACAATTTGGGAATAAAGTCAGTGTTATCAATGGCCAATAACCCCACGTTTGACAGCTTAAGCACTTGAACTCACACGGCTGTTCCAGAACGGCTCAGCGTGGAATAGAATGCCGCCGACAGCGGCCCTTTGCCGGGTCCCGGTGAGCGAAAGGACGAATGGCGACCACGCAACTCGAACGGCCGGGAGATGGCGGCTTCAGCGCCCGCGCGACGCGGGCGCTCAAGGCCGTGCCGCGCGCCTGGAACCGTTTCTGGCGCCTGGTGTCGCTTTACATGCCGAAGCGGCTCTATGCCCGCTCGCTGATCATCGTCATCGCGCCAATGATCATGCTGCAGTCGGTCGTCGCCTTTGTCTTCATGGAGCGCCACTGGCAGACCGTGACGCAACGCCTGTCGCAGGCCACGGTGCGCGACATCGCCGCCATCATCGACCTGATAGAGACCTATCCGCATGACGCCGACTACGCCAACGTCATCCGCATCGCCCAGGATCGCATGCAGCTGAAGGTCGACCTCCTCCCGCCCGACCCGCTGCCGCCACCCGGGCCAAAGCCGTTCTTCTCGATCCTCGACGAGATCCTTTCGTCCGAGATCACCCGCCAGATCAACCGTCCGTTCTGGATCGATACGGTCGGCAATTCCAATATCGTCGAGGTCCGCGTCCAGCTCGAGAACAAGGTGCTGCGCGTCTTCGTGCGCCGCAGCCAGGCCTATGCATCGAACACCCATATTTTCCTGATCTGGATGGTCGGCACCTCGCTGGTGCTGCTGATGATCGCCATTCCCTTCCTGCGCAACCAGATCCGGCCGATTCTGACGCTGGCCGAGGCGGCCGAGAGCTTCGGCAAGGGCCGGCCGATGCCGCGCGATTTTCGCCCGCGCGGAGCCGAGGAGGTCCGCCGCGCCGGCTTTGCCTTCATACAGATGCGCGAACGCATCGAACGCCAGCTCGAGCAGCGTACCGCCATGCTGAGCGGCGTCAGCCACGATCTGAGGACCATCCTCACCCGCTTCAAGCTGCAATTGGCGCTTGCCGGGACCAAGGCGGCCGATACCCACGCACTCGACCAGGACATCGACGACATGCAGTCGATGCTGGAAGGCTACCTTGCCTTTGCACGCGGCGAAGCTTCGGAAGATGCCGGTCAGTTCGATCTCGAAGCCTTCTTCGACAAGCTTCGCGAGGAAGCCGCGCTGCGCAAGCGCAAGCTGTCGACCGTGCTTGTCGGCGATCCGCATGTGCACGTGCGCCCCAATGCCTTTGCGCGGCTGCTGTCCAACGTCGTCGGCAATGCATTCCGCTATGCCAAGACGGTGGAGATCAATGCCAATCATGGGCGCGGTTCGCTGCTCGTCACCATCGACGATGACGGCCCGGGAATTCCGCCCGAAAAGCGAGAGGATGTATTCAAGCCGTTCGTGCGGCTGGACGAGGCCCGCAACCTCGACGCCAGCGGCACCGGCCTTGGCCTCTCCATCGCACGAGACATTGCCCGCAGCCATGGCGGCGACATTGTCCTCGAACGCAGCCCGCTCGGCGGCCTTCGGGCGGTGATCAAGGTCCCCGCTTGACGGCAGCGACACCCGGCCTTCATCGGCCCGTCATGAAACCATGGTGAAGAGCGCCAATGAAGCGCGCGATCCTGATTGATTCGGCCCTGCGGCCTCATTTCGACCCCGCGCCTGCCCAGGTGCGCTGGTGCGACGCCCGAGCTGCGGCGTGGTCGCCGCTCAGGCGTCGCGGCGAGGCAATCAAGCTTGCCGCCAAGGGACCGCCATGCGCATCCTGATGGTCACCGACGCCTGGCGCCCGCAAGTCAACGGCGTCGTCCACACGCTGGAGCGTCTCTCGGAGACCCTGAAATCCTTCGATATCGAGACGGACTTCCTGACGCCGAATATCTTTCGCACCCTGCCTCTGCCGACCTATCCCGATATCAGGCTGGCGCTGACGACGCCGCACCGCGTGGCGCAGCTGATCGAGGCACGCAAGGTGGACCACATCCATATCGTCACCGAAGGACCGCTCGGCATTATGGCCCGGCGCTACTGCCGCAACGCCGGCCGCCCGTTCACGACCAGCTATCACACACGTTTTCCGGAATATCTGAGCGCGCGCCTGCCGGTGCCTGAAGCATGGGCCTATCGCTGGCTGCGTGATTTCCACAATTCAGGACAGGGCACGCTGGTTGCCACCCAGTCGCTTGCCGACGATCTTGCGGCGCGCGGCTTCACCAAGCTCCGGCCGTGGACGCGCGGCGTCGACACCGACCATTTTCGGCCGGACAAAAGAAAGGACCTGGGATTTCCCGGACCGATCTTCCTCTGCGTCGGCCGCGTCGCGATCGAAAAGAACCTGCCGGCCTTCCTAGACCTCGACCTGCCTGGCAGCAAGTTGGTCGTAGGCGAAGGGCCGGAATTGGCGAAGCTGAAGGCCAGATATCACGATGCCCATTTCCTTGGCCATCGTCCGAACGACGAACTGGCCGAGATCTACGCCTCGGCCGATGCCTTCGTCTTCCCCAGCCGCACCGACACGTTCGGCAACGTCATCATCGAGGCGCTGGCCAGCGGCACGCCGGTCGCAGCCTATCGCGTCACTGGACCGATCGATATTGTGGGTGACGGCATCGGCGGCGCGGTGTCGGACGACCTGCGGCAAGCAGCGCTCGCCGCCCTTCACGTCGACCGCGCCGAGGCGCGGCAACGCGCAATGCGCTACAGCTGGAAGGCCTGCGCGGAAATGTTCATGGAAACGGTCGAAGAAGCGCTGGGTACCAGGCGTAAACTGGCTGCGTGAACAACAGCGCAGCTAGAACAGCCGCCCGCCGTTCGGCACTTTGCGTTCGATTGCCCCAAGCACCACCGCGCCCTCTTCATCGGGAAAGCCGAGCGTCAGCACTTCCGACATGAACGGCCCGATCTGACGCGGCGGGAAATTGACCACAGCGAACACCTGCCGGCCGATCAGGGCTTCGGGCGTATAGTATTTCGTGATCTGGGCCGAGGATTTCTTCACCCCGATCACGGGACCGAAATCGATTTTCAACTTGATCGCCGGCTTGCGCGCCTCGGGAAAAGGCTCGGCCTCGACGATCGTGCCGGCGCGGATGTCGACGCGGTCGAAATCGGCAAAGCTGATCTCGGGTTTTCGCGCGTTGCTCGAAACCATCGACGGTCAGGCGTTTCCGTAGGTTTCGAACAGCACGCCGGCCAACGCATCCTTGGCCGAAGTTCCCGACCAGACGACGAACTGGAACGCCTGGAAATAGCATTCGCAGGCTTCCAGCGCCGACGACAGCAGCACCTCGACCTGCTGGCTCGACGGCTCGACCCCACCGGCCAGCAGCAGCGACTGGCGGAACATGATGGCGCCTTCCTGCTCCCAGAGATCGAAATGGCCAAACAGCATCTGCTCGTTGATCAGCGAAAGCAGCCGCATCACCTCGAGCGCGCGCGCCTCCGGGACCTTGATGTCGAAGGCGCAGGCCAGGTGCAGCGCCTCGTAGTCCTCCATCCAGGAGAATGAAACGTGGTAGTCGGTCCAGCTTCCGGCAACCGAGATCGAGATCTCGTCGTCGCCGGCCCGCTCGAAGGACCAATCGTTATTGTGCGCCACCTGCTCGATAACATCCACCGGATGGATTTCGCGGGAGAATTCGAGTTCGAGAAGTTCCATGAAATGCTTCCTGTCGTTCTGGGAGCGCCACCACACGCTCCGCGGGAGAGGCACACTCGAACAATTCTGCCTAGAACTCGGACGGCCAGGACTTCGTCAACGCAAAGACCCCGGACCGGACCCCACCGCCCGGCGCATGACCCTGCTCCGAATCATGCAACAAATTCAGTCTATTGATCGGGAGTCGCGTGACCAGCCAAATTTTTCGCACTGCGTCATTCGCATGTGGAAAGGCGCTGTCACAAAGATTCACGCAGTACCGGTAAGCGATTCACGACAAAGCGCTTTTTGCGATCCGGCTTTGTGGAAAAGTTTAACGATTTATTTCTTTTTATTTTTTTGCACGCGGCTTTGACGCAGCCGCAGGCGCTGGTTGACCGGTCAATTCGGCAAGCCTGGCCTCGAGCGCCTCGATGCGAGCGGCGAGGCGGGTGTTTTCTTCCCTGGCCTTCGCCGCCATGTCGCGAGCGGCCTCGAATTCCTCGCGGTGCACCACGTCCATGGAGTTGAGTATGCGCTCGGCCTGGCCCCTGAAGGCGGTCTCCACCTCGCGCCGCACGCCTTGCGCGGCACCGGCTGCATCGGTCATCAGCTTGGCGAATTCATCGAGAATGCGGTTCGGTCCGGTCGCCATGGCAAATCCTCGCTTGGTCGAATTGACGTAGTGGCGCGCGATTCGGAATGCAAGCATATGCTTGCCTTGACCCCGCCAAAAGCCTGCCGCATGGTCCGCGCCCGAACCTGATTGGGAACCCGGAGACCCTGTTGAGCGAATATTTGCTGCCGCTGGCCGCCCTGCCCTTTCCCAACATCGACCCGGTCATCGTCCGGATCGGACCGCTGGCGGTGCATTGGTACGGCGTCGGCTACATCGTCGGCATTCTGTTCGCCTGGTGGTATGCCAAGCGCCTCGTCACCAACCCAAAACTGTGGCCCGACGGCACCCTGCCGATGAAGCCCGTCGACCTCGACGACTTCATCGTCTGGGCAGCCATCGGTGTGGTGCTCGGCGGACGCACCGGCTACGTGCTGTTCTACGACCTGCCGCGCTACATCGCCAATCCGCTCGATATCGTCGCCGTCTGGCAGGGCGGCATGTCGTTTCATGGCGGTCTGATCGGCGTCATTGTCGCAATGACGCTGTTTTCCCGGTCTCGCGGCATCCGCACATGGTCGCTGTTCGACGTGGTTGCCGCCGGCGTGCCGGTGGGGCTTGGCCTCGTTCGCCTGGCAAACTTCATCAATTCCGAACTATGGGGCCGGCCGACCGACGTTCCATGGGCATTCGAATTCCCCAATGGCGGTCCATTTGCACGCCATCCGAGCCAGATCTACGAGGCGCTGCTCGAAGGGCTGGTGTTGTTCCTTATCCTGCGCTTCCTCACCCATTCGCGGCTCAAGCTGAAGACGCCGCGCTTCGTCGGCGGCGCCTTCATCGCCGGCTATGGCGCCTCGCGCATCTTCGTCGAATTCTTTCGCGAGCCCGACCAGCAGCTTGGCTACCTCCTTGGCACGAGCTGGCTGACCATGGGAATGGTGCTGTCACTGCCGATGGTGCTGGCCGGCATCTGGGCGATGGCTACAGCCAAGCCGGTGACAAAACCGCAGCCGGCATGACGCGGCTGAAGACCCGCATCGCCGAGCTGATCGGTGCGGTGGGACCGATCCCCATCAGCGAATACATGGCGCTCTGCCTGTTCGATCCGCTGGACGGCTACTATACGACACGCGAGCCGTTCGGCGCCGCCGGCGACTTCGTCACCGCGCCGGAGATCAGCCAGATGTTTGGCGAACTGGTCGCCATCTGGCTCTACCAGGCGTGGCTGGCGATCGACCGGCCGACGCCGGTCGCCATCGCCGAAATAGGCCCCGGCCGCGGCACGCTGATGAGAGATATGCTGCGCACGCTTTCGCGGCTCGATCCGACGCTTACCGCCAGCGCATCGTTCGCCTTGATCGAGACCAGTCCGCGGTTGACCGAGGTCCAGAAACGAACGCTTGCCGGGACGTCGGCCACCGTCGCCTGGCATGAGGCCGTGGACACACTACCGCAGGCGCCGCTTCTGATTGTTGGTAATGAGCTGTTTGACGCGGTGCCCATCCGCCAGTTCGTCCGCGCCGGAGCCGGCTGGCGCGAGCGGATGATCGGTCTCGACGATGCGAACCGGCTGCGCTTTTTCGTCGGCGCCGGCTCGCTCGACCCGATGCTGCTGCCGGAGGGTGCCGAGAATGCGCCGGAAGGTGCGATCGTCGAGGTGGCGCCAGCCCGCGCCGCCCTGATGGCGGCCATCGCCGGGCGACTTGCCGGATTTGGCGGCGCCGGCCTGTTTCTCGACTACGGTCACCTCCAGCCCGGGATCGGCGACACCTTGCAGGCCTTGCGCAAGCACCGTCATGAGGACGTGCTGGCCAATCCGGGGCGGGCCGATCTCACAGCCCATGTCGATTTCGCTGCCCTCGCGGCAACCGTTCGGGCACACAGCCTCGATGCCCACCTCTCAACGCAAGGTGAATTCCTGCTCAAGATGGGGCTTCTCGAACGAGCTGGCCGGCTCGGCGCCAATGCCGATGAGGCAGCTCGCGAAAAGATCGCGGCCGACGTCGAGCGCCTCGCCGGCCCGCTGGCCATGGGCGAACTCTTCAAGGTGCTTGCCGTCCTCCCCGCCGGCATTGCCGTTCCGCCGTTTCCAAGCATGGATTGACTTTTCGCTGCCGCCTCTCCCACTCTCCCATCTCCGACTAGCGGCCGACATCAACTGCGCCAGCCTTAAACTGACCAGCCTTCAACTGCGCCCTTCAACTCGCTTGACGAAATCGCCCATACGGACAACAAAGCCGCCATGCTGAATCAGACCAAACCGGATCCCGTTCGGTCGCCCTTGCTGGAAACGGCGCAAGGCATCCGCCACGGCTACTTCACGCGCGTCGGCGGCATTTCCAGCGGCATCTACCGGGGCCTCAACATCGGCACCGGCTCGAACGACGACCAGACGCTGGTGCGCGAGAATCGCCGCCGGGTCGCCGAATGGATGGGCGTGCCTGCAAACCATCTGCTGACCGCTCACCAAGTTCATTCGCCGGACGTCGTCATTGCCAGGGAGCCTTTTGCCGGCGAGCGGCCCAAGGCCGACGCCATTGTCACCGACCGGCCGGGCATTGCCGTCGGTGCCTCGACCGCCGACTGCGGACCGGTCCTCTTCGCCGACGCCGAGGCGCGCATTATCGGCGCCGCCCATGCCGGCTGGAAAGGCGCTTTCACCGGAGTGCTGGAAAACACCATCGCGGCAATGGAAAGCCTCGGCGCCCGGCGCGACCGCATCGTCGCAGTGCTCGGTCCTTCGATCGGCCCACGGAATTACGAAGTCGGACCGGAATTCGTCGCCCGTTTCGTCGACGCCGATGCCGGCAGTGCCCGCTATTTCGCGCCCTCCGCAAATGCCGGACACGCGATGTTCGATCTCAACCGCTACACGGTCGACCGGCTGACCAGGGCTGGCGTCAATGCCGAAGGACTTGGCCGCTGCACCTATGCCGAGGAAGAGCTTTTCTACTCCTATCGGCGCAGCACGCATCGCAACGAGCCCGACTACGGGCGGCAGGTTTCGGCAATCGTTTTGGAGGCTGACTGATGGCGCTGCATTTCGAACGCTCGGAATTCGACGCGCGGCGCGATCGACTGATGATCGAGATCGCCGAAAAGAAGCTCGACGCCGTCCTGCTGTTTGCCCAGGAAAGCATGTATTGGCTAACCGGCTACGACACCTTCGGCTTCTGCTTTTTCCAGTGCCTGGTGGTCAAGGCCGACGGCTCGATGGTGCTGCTGACGCGTTCGGCCGACTTGCGCCAGGCGCGCCACACCTCGATCATCGACAACATCGTTTTGTGGACGGACCGCAACGGCGCCAATCCGGCGGTAGATCTGCGCAATCTGCTCAACGAGCTTGACCTGCTCGGCGCCCGGATCGGCGTCGAATACGACACCCACGGCCTGACCGCCTATAATGGCCGGCGCCTCGACGAGCAGTTGCAGACCTTCGGGCAGATCGCGGATGCCTCCGGCATTGTCAGCCGGCTACGGCTATTCAAGAGCCCGGCAGAAATCGCCAAGGCGGAAAAAGCCGCAAATCTGGCCGACGACGCGCTGGACGCAGCACTGCCGCTGATCAAGCAGGGTGGCGATGAGGCGCTGATCCTCGCCGCCATGCAAGGTGCGATCTTTGCCGGCGGCGGCGATTATCCGGCCAACGAGTTCATCATCGGCTCCGGAGTCGACGCCCTGCTTTGCCGCTACAAGGCCGGTCGCCGCAAGCTCACCAAGAACGACCAGCTGACGCTCGAATGGGCCGGTGTCTTCCACCACTACCATGCGGCAATGATGCGCACGGTGTTGACCGGCAAGGTATCGAAACGCCACCAGGAATTGTTCGATGCCGCCCGCGCCGCGCTACTTGCAGTCGAGAAGGCGATGACGCCCGGCAATACGTTCGGCGACGTGTTCGACGCCCATGCCCGCACCCTCGAAGCCCACAACTTGACCAAGCACCGGCTCAATGCCTGCGGCTATTCGCTCGGCGCCCGCTTCACCCCGTCCTGGATGGATATGCCGATGTTCTATCAGGGTAATCCCGAACCGATTGCGCCGAACATGACGCTGTTCGCCCATATGATCATCATGGACTCCGAAACCGAAACCGCGATGACGCTTGGCCGCACCTATCTGACCACCGAATCCCAGCCGAAGCCGCTGTCCCGCCATGATCTCGACTTGATCGTGCAGTGAATCCATAATGGAGAGAGTGTGAGGGGCGTTCGTCGCCAAGGAGTTTTCAGGCTAATGAGACGATCGCATGTGACGACCGTGTCATTGCTCGTGGCGCTGGCACTGGCGGCCTGCACCAATGCGAAGGACGTTCTCGAACCCTCGGCCATTGCCCCGCAATCGACGCAATCCCTCTCCGGAGCCGGAGGTGCCGCGACGCCCCCCGCAACTCCGGCTCAGCCTGCCGGCACCGCGCAAACTGCAGATACGGCGCAGCCTTCCGCTGCAGCAGCCGTGCCGCCCGCCAAAAGCGCGGCTGCCATTGCGCGGACCCGGCTGCAGGTGGCGCCGATCGTCGGCGCCTCGGTAGAAGCCGCGACACCGCTGACCGCCGAGCTTCAGACACGCGCCAGGCAGCGCGGCATCACCTTGGCCGGCAGCACCGACCAGACCCCAACACATGTGCTCAAGGGCTATTTCTCGACCATGACGGAAGGCAAGGACACTACCGTCATCTATGTCTGGGACATCTATGACCCGGCCGGCAACCGGCTGCATCGCATCAACGGCCAGCAGAAGGCGCCGTCTGTTGGCGGCGGCGAAGGCTGGACGGCGGTCGCGCCTGCGACCATGCAGGCAATTGCCGACCAGACAATCGACCAGTTCGCCACCTGGCTTGGCGGCGGCGCCGGCTGACCTGGAGCATAATTCCGAAAGTGAAATCCGGTTTTCGGAAAAGATCATACTCAGACTGAAAGATAGAGCTATGCCGATTCCGTCGGCGTCGAAGTGGACCTATCGCCGCATCGTCAAGCCGTAAGCGTTTATTGAGATTAGCCGGCGGATTCCCATTCACGACGCTTGCAATACCGGCGCGGGCCGCTAAAAGCCCGACTAAGAGGCTGGAGTGCTATCGGAGTCTCTCAATCCTTCGCCAGGAACGGTGCATGAAGCTCTTCGCGGGCAATTCCAACAGGGTGCTGGCCGAATCAGTCGCCCGCTACCTCAACATTCCGCTGGGCAAGGCCAGCGTCAGGCGCTTCGCCGACCAGGAAATCTTCGTCGAGATCCAGGAGAATGTGCGCGGCGAGGACGTCTTCATCCTGCAGTCCACCTCGTTCCCGACCAACGATCATTTGATGGAACTGCTCATCATGATCGACGCCTTCATGCGCTCTTCGGCCAAGCGCATCACTGCGGTTATTCCTTATTTCGGCTATGCCAGGCAGGATCGCCGTGCCTCGGGCCGCACACCGATCTCGGCCAAGCTGGTCGCCAACATGATCACCAGGGCGGGCGTCAACCGGGTGCTGACCCTGGATCTCCATGCCGGCCAGATTCAAGGCTTCTTCGACATCCCGACCGACAATCTGTTTTCCGTGCCGGTCATGGCCCGCGACGTAAAGGCGAAATACAAGCAGCTTGCCAATGTCATGGTGGTGTCGCCGGATGTCGGCGGCGTGGTCCGCGCCCGCGCGCTCGCCAAGCGCATCGACGCCCAGCTTGCCATCGTCGACAAGCGCCGCGAGCGCCCCGGCGAATCGGAAGTCATGAACGTCATCGGTGACGTGCGCGGCAAGGATTGCCTGTTGATCGACGACATCATCGATTCGGGCGGCACGCTGTGCAATGCGGCCGATGCGCTGCTTGCCGATGGCGCCACCAGTGTGACCGCCTATACTACCCATGGCGTTTTGTCCGGCGGCGCCATCGCCCGCATCGGCGCCTCGAAACTGCAGGAACTGGTCATCACCGATTCCATCCAGCCGACCCAGGCAGTGCTGGACGCCGCCAATATCCGCGTCATCTCCATCGCCGAACTGATGGGCGAGGCGATCTCGCGCACGGCGACCGAGGAATCGGTGTCGAGCCTGTTCGATTAATGCGTGTCGCGCAAAACTGTGCAGCGGTTTTGCGATAACGACATGCATACAACAAGAACCCAAAGCGCGTCGCATGAGGCCGGTCGAACGCGACGCCCTTCAGGGCTGCGCCTCAGGCCGAGCCGGACCACTTGTTCGTCGCACACCTTCGCCAGCATCACGGGCGCCCCGCATGTAACCGCGTGGCGAGGCTCCCAGCATGCGCTTGAACATGGTGATGAACGCCGGCACGCTGTCATAGCCGAGATCGAGCGCCACCCTCGTGATCGGCTCGCCGTCGGCCAGCCGTGGCAGCGCCGCGAACAGACAGGCCTGCTGACGCCAGGTCGACAGCGACAATCCGGTCTGGCGGTGGAACGCGCGGGTGAAAGAGCGGCGGCTCATGCCGACGATAGCAGCCCACTCGTCGATCGTCGCATGCGGTGACGGTGCCGACACGAAGCGCCGGCACAGCGTCGCCAACCTTGCATCGGACGGGAACGGAAGGCCGAGCGGCCGTTCCGGCAGGTTCGGGATTTCGTGCAGCAGGAGCTTCATGATCAGTCCACCCCGCCCCTTCAGCTCGGCGCCTTGCGGCAGCTTTTCCGATTCCACGATCAGGCTGTGCATCAGGTCGGTGATGCCGACGACACGCAACCCGTCCGGCAGGCCGGGAATGGCCTCCGGCATCACATAGACGGACCGCATGCTGACGTCGCCCAGCATCTCGACGGAATGTTCGGTGCCGGCGGGGATCCACATCGCGTGGTCCGGAGGCACCATCCAGCGCCCATGCCGCGTCTTCACCAGCACGACACCGACCAGCGCGTGCAGCAACTGGCTGCGGCTATGATGGTGCGGTGGCACATGGTAGCCGTCCGGATATTCGGTCGGCAGCGCCACTGCCGGCCCTACGGCCTGCTCCAGCCATTGCCAGCGACGCTCATGCAACAGCCCGAGATCGGTGTCGCCCGCTCTGAACATTTCCCTGCCATGCGGCATCAGCTATGGCCCACTTGCGAAACTATTGGACCAAACCACGAAAGAAGTCGCGTGACAAGCAACGTATAAGGCTGCGCCCTATAAGACCGCCTGCGGGAGCGCCCGCCAAAAAGACCACGGAGCCTGCCTTGACCGATACCACAGCAACCGCCGACGCCAAGCCGGCAGCGGCCAGCCACATTTCAGCTCAGGCGACGGCCTTCACCGTCATCCTGGCGGTGAGCTTCTGCCATTGCATCAACGATATCATGCAGTCGCTGCTGTCGGCGATCTATCCGCTGCTGAAGGACAATTACGGTCTCGATTTCTGGCAGATCGGCCTTTTGACTTTTACCTTCCAGGTGACGGCATCCTTGCTGCAGCCGGTGATCGGCATGATTACCGACAAGCGGCCGATGCCTTATTCGCTGCCCTACGGCATGGCTTCTTCGCTGATCGGGCTGGTCGTGCTGGCCTATGCCGGACATTACTCGCTGCTCCTCATCGGCGCCTCGCTGATCGGCATCGGCTCAGCGATCTTCCACCCGGAATCCTCACGCATCGCCCGCTTCGCCTCCGGTGGCCGGTTCGGTCTTGCGCAGTCGCTGTTCCAGGTCGGCGGCAATTTCGGCCAGGCGATGGGGCCGCTGCTGGCAGCATTCATCGTCGTGCCCTTCGGCCAGACCAGCATCGCCTGGTTTGCCGGCGGCTCGCTGATCGGCATCATCGTGCTGTGGCAGGTTGGCGGCTGGTACAGCCGCCTGCGCGCCGCACAGGGCACCCGCAAGGCGGCAGGCTTCGTTTCGCCTTTCCCGCGCCGCAAGGTCCTGGGCGCGCTGGCGGTGCTGACCTTGCTGGTATTGACCAAGAACGCCTACATCGCCAGCCTGTCCAGCTACTACACCTTCTATGCCATCCATAAATTCGGCGTTTCGGTGCAGATGTCGCAAGTCATGCTGTTCCTGTTCCTCGGCGCCTCGGCCCTTGGCATCCTGCTCGGCGGCCCGTTCGGCGACCGCTACGGGCAGAAGGCGATGATCTGGTTCTCGATCGTCGGCGTGCTGCCCTTCACGCTGGCCCTGCCCTATGCCAATTTCGAGTGGACGATGGTTCTCACCGTGCTGATCGGCCTGATCCTGTCCTCGGCCTTCTCGAACATCGTCGTCTTTGCCCAGGAACTGGTGCCCGGCCGCGTCGGCATGATCGCCGGCATCTTTTTCGGCTTCGCCTTCGGCATGGGCGGCATCGCGGCCGCCGTGCTTGGCGTCGTCGCCGACATGAAAGGCATCGATTTCGTCTTCCAGGTCTGCTCGTATTTGCCGCTACTCGGGCTGCTGACGGTTTTTCTTCCCAACATGAAGGAGGCGAGGAAGCTCAAGGCGGGGACCACGATCGGGTGAAGTTTGGGTTGGACTTCGGCTTCCCCGCCCACCGGGCAGCGCGAAATTCGGTTCTCGACATAGACTTCGAGCCGGTCAGGGCCGCCGCGTAGCGACATCGCGGCCATTGGCTGACACGCTCCGTCATCTGAACTTGAAAGCACGCGTCGCCCGCATCAGCCGGAATGCCTGCTCGGCAGCGTTCGCCAGCAGCGTGTCGGCGTCACGGATCGCGTCTTCGAGGGAACACGGTCGGCACAGAATGCTGAAGAAGGCATCGATGCCGATGTCGTGGGTCGCCTCTGCACCTGCTCCGATCGTTCCGGCCAAGGCGATGACAGGCAGATTGTGACGTTTCGCGCGCCGGGCAATCTCGGCTGGTATCTTTCCAAAGCTCGTCTGACCATCCAGGCCACCCTCGGCTGTCATGACGATGTCGGCGTTTGACAGCCGATGATCGAGATCCATATACCGCAGGATCAGGTCGAAGCGCGGATGCAGCCGGGCCCCAGCAAAGGCGTGAAGTCCGGCGCCGAGTCCCCCGGAAGCTCCTCCGCCGACAAGCGACGTCACGTCGACGCCGAGGTCGCGGCGAACGACGTGAGCGACATTTTCCATGCCTTGCTCGAGCAAAACCACCTGGTCAGGTGTTGCACCCTTTTGCGGGCCGAACACCCGGGCGACGCCTCTCTCGCCGAGCAGCATGTTGTAGGGATTTACCGCGACGTCGATACGAACATTCGAAAGGCGATGATCACGACTGGAAAGATCGACACGAGCTAGCGATGAGAGGGCCGAGCCGCTCCCCGAAATGGGACGGCCGCCGCCGTCGAGCAGACGCACGCCTAATGCTTGGGCCATGCCGGTTCCTGCATCGTTGACACCCGAGTCACCGCAGCCGATCAGAATTCTTTCCGCGCCAAGATCGAGCGCAAAACGAATCAACTCACCAACCCCATAACTTGTAGTGCGGGTCGGGTCACGCATGTCCGTGGGGACGAGCCGGAGCCCGGCAGCCGCCGCGATTTCCAGAACTGCTGTCCGTTTCTTTCTTCGCCCGAGAAAACCGACATTGGCCGCCACGGGTTGTCCCACCGGTCCCGTCACTGTGACGGAATGCAGCTCGCCATCAGACAATTCAACAAGGGTCCGCGTAAAATCCTCGCCGCCATCCACCATTGGAAGGCCCAGGATCTTTGCTGTCGGAACGGCATTGCGAACGCCGCGCGCCAATGCAGCGATGACATCACGAACGCCGAGGCTCTCCTTAAAGCCGGAGGGTGCGACCAATACTCGAAGCCGTCTTCGTTTCGTCAATCCTTTCTTTTTCGACATTCTACGGCTCTCCAACAAGTTGCAGATGGAGCGTGTTGAGCAGGGCTCCGGTGGCTGGCCACACGGCGACCGCGAACACGACGATGAGGATGAACTGCATCGGCAGCAGGATTGAGCTGAGCAAGGCGAGGTCTTTCGGGCCGTAGCCTTCCTCGTCGACCCCCGCGAAAAGCGCCACCGGTTTCGCGCAGATCGCGAGGGTTTGGCAAAAGCCGGTCGCCGAGACGAGGACAAACATTGCCAGGAGAGGGTCGAGCCGCGCTGTCGATGCGAGCATCAGCGCCGGGGGCAGCAGCACCGAGACACGCGCCGTGCGACTGTGGATCACGAGATGACTGAAAAGCCCAAGCAAGGCTAATAAGGAGATAAGCGCCAACGGGCCCAAGCCGGTGCCGCGCAGCGGATCGACAGTCGTCTCGATCAACCACCGATTGAGGTCTGATGCCGTCAGGCCGTCTGCCAAGCAGATCGTCGCCGCCAGAAACAAGAGCAGCTTCCACTCCGCACTCTTGATTGCATCGCCAAACGCCACGGAGCCTACTCTAGGAAGTGTGGCCAAGAGAGCGCCGCCAAGAGCGACAACGGTGGCATCAAGTCCGTGGACAGGTTCGGTCAGCCACGCGATGACAACCCCGCCGGCGATCCAGAGTATCGGCTGCCGTGCCAATCCGGCACCGCCACTAGTCACCGTCGTTGGCTGCAAAAGGGTCATCCGCCGTTCGACCGGCGACAGGAAAAGCCGGAGCAGGCATTCGACCGAAAGGAAGGTGCTTACGGCCGCAAACGGCAGGCCGAAAGCGATCCATTCCAGATAGCTTACTTTCACACCCGAGAGGCGGCCGACCATTTCGATCGCCAGCAGATGGGCACCGGCGCCGACGGGCGATGCAATGGCCGAGAGCAGGATAACAGTGGGGAACAGCAGCGCGAAGGCCCTTCGCAACCGGGCGCTTCCACAGCGTCCCGCGATCGCCTGAAAGGCGGGGATCATCAAAGCTGCGCGACCTGAGGTCGACGGAATGACGAAGGCTGTGGCGATCATGACGGCCGTCAAGGAATAGGCGATTGCGCGAACCGATCGCATGCGCCCCGTCACGAGGCCGAGAACGCGATCTGCGACCCCACTCGCCTTGAAGGTGGCCGCCAACATGAAGGAGGCAAGCAATAGCCAGATCAACTCATCGCCGAGCGCATGAAACAGCGCGCCTGGATCACGGTTGACCAGCAGCGCCATTGCCAGCCCGGCGGCGATCGCAACGAAGGTGTCGTCGAACGGCGTCAGGGTCCACCCGATGATCGCGACAAGCAGGATCTCGAGCGCTCGCCGGGCGTCGGACGGGAGCGCGGAGAGGCCGAATTCAATGATGGCCACACACAGGGATACACAGGTTCCGATCAGTGCGGCTCGCCATATCGGCCAGAGCACCGGCGGTGTCCTTTCCCGAAGGGTGGCGTCACTGTCGGTCCGAAAATCTACTTGTGCCAACCGAAACCTCGTCTAGTTCGCCGCCAACGTGGCGATGAGGGCGTCGCACACCCTCCGCTCGAACTTAGGAGGTTCCGATTAGACGCTTGGGAGGGCTCCGGTTAGAATTTGGTGAGAGGCATTATCCGATCGCCGGCAGGATTACCGCATGACCGTTCGAGGCCGCATCTTCCTATTTCAAATCGTCATTCTCGCCCTTGTCGGACTGATTTCAGGACTGGCATTCGCAACACTCCAGCTGACAGAGGAATTCGTCCGCCGAATCGACAGCGTCCACGGGCGGTTCGAGGCGCTCGCCGAACTCAATGGGCAAGCCAACAATTACACCGAGCAACTCGCTGAAGTCTTGCTGCTTGGGCCCGAGCAAATGCCGGATTTCGAAGCGGCGCGAGAAGCAGTGAAATCCGGATTCTACAAGCTGGAGGGCGCCACTCGCGAGGAACTCGGTGCTCTCGGATATTGGAGCGATAGACGCCAGGAGGAGGCTGAACTCAGATTCGTCGGTCGCGTCAAGGCGCTGTTTGAGGCGATCGATCGGGCCGCCCAGCGACTGTTCAGCCAGCGAACAAAGGGGGATCCAAAGGGCATCGTAGACGCCTTCCGCAACGATGTGGAGCACCGATTAGAGAACGATCTTGAAGAAATGATTGAAGCCGCTTTGCACGATGAGCGCAGGGAGGTTGGAGAGGAACTCGCCGGCGTCCGTGGCGCACAATGGCGGCTGCTGCTGCTGACCGGCGGCTTCGCTGCGTTGCTCATGCTGGGCAGTCTGGGGTTCGGCCTGGTCCTGCGACGATCAATCGCCACACCTGTGCGTGAACTGAACGAAAGCGCCAAAGCCATCGCTGCAGGCAAGCTCGACCATCGCGTTTCCGCGACCGGACGCGACGAGTTCGCTTCCCTCTCGCGAAGTTTCAACAGCATGGCCGAGGCTCTCGAGATCGAACGTGCTGCTCTGATTTCGGTACAGGACCGCTTGGAGGCGGAGGTTCAGTTGCGCACCCGTGAACTGCGGAAAGCCAATGAGCAACTGAGAGCGATCGATAGCCGACGCACACAATTTTTTGCGGAGGCAAGCCACGAACTCCGCACGCCGTTGACGATTCTCCGCGGAGAGGCCGACGTTGCCCTCCGCGGCCAACCGCGTGTTCGATCTTACCGCGAAGCTCTGAGCCGAATCCGCAATTGCGCTGAAGATATGGCTCGCAACCTGGGGGACCTTCTGGCATTCGCCCGCTCCGAAGCTGAAAATTTCAGGTTCTCCTTGCGCAACATCGACACCGGTGAGGTTGTGAAGGCGGCCGTTCAGGAGGCTTCCGTACTCGCAGGTCCCAAGCAGATATCCGTTGACCTGTCGCTCAACCCAGACCATTGCCTCATTCGGGGTGACGCCCAGCGCCTAAAGCAAGCGCTGCTGATCGGCTTCGACAACGCCATAAAGTACTCAAAGCCGTATCAGACAATAGCAGTCGAGATGGCTGAGCGTCATGGAATGCTTGAGATCGCCATCCGCGACAACGGTTCAGGGATCGATGCCAACGATCTCCCGTTCGTGTTTGACCGATATTATCGCGGGCGTGTCGGCGGGAGGTCCGCAGCCGACGGCCTTGGTGTTGGCCTCGCGATCGCCAAGGAGATTATAGACGGGCACAATGGCACAATCGGCCTTGAAGGAATTGAGCCTTCGGGAACCCTCCTCAGAATCAGACTGCCGCTGGTACATCGCACCCATGATTCGAATCCTGATCGTTGAAGACGACCGGCGTGTCTCCGACTTTCTCCGCCGGGGGTTGGAGGCCGAAGGCTTCCACGTGAGTGTCGCGGAGGACGGTCGCGAGGGACTAGCCATTATTCGTACGGATCCATTCGATCTCGTGATCCTGGACCGTCTGCTTCCCTACCTGGACGGCCTTGAGCTGTGCCGGATCGTGCGATTGGAGCAGTGGCCGGTTCTCATCCTGATGCTGACCGCGAAGGAGACAATTCAGGATCGCGTAGATGGGCTCAAGGGCGGTGCCGACGATTACCTGACGAAACCGTTTGCGTTTGATGAACTGGTGGCCAGGATTGACGCGCTGCGCCGACGCCGTCAGGGTGCAGTGGATCGACAATTGCTTCGAGTGAGCCGCCTCAATCTCGACACGAGCGCTCGTCGTTTTGCGGACGGCGACCGGGAAATCAGCCTTACCCGACGTGAATTCGACCTTCTGCATTTTCTCATGCTCAACGCGGGGAAAGTGGTTAGCCGCGAGCGCATCCTCAACAATGTCTGGTCATACAGCTTCGAACCCGGGACGAAGATCGTGGAGGTATACATTCGCTATCTGCGTGCGAAGCTCGGGCCGGATGCATCGGCCAGCATTCAGACAGTTCGTGGGATCGGCTACATGCTGGTCGAGCGGAAGCCATAGAAGGTAGAGCGAAACTCTTTATCGCACCGTTCTCGCCACTCGCTGGAAACCTCCTCTTTCCGCAACGCCGCTTCCACCGCTTGTTTCCGAATAGGTGTTCATCGGCTCCCTTCCATGCTGCCGGCGCGCGCCGTCCACCCGCCGTGGGCATTGCCCCGCCGCGGTTCCCCTTTCCACCCGCCGCGGTTCCCCTTTCCATTTGTGTTCGGGCTTGGGCGGCGACACCGATTTTGGCGGCCGTTAACCGCTTTCGTAATTCACGGCCTCTACCCCCAGGCCTGCAGCCACCCAGTCGGGGAAGCCGCCTTCGAACCGGCGCGGGGCCCAGCCTCGTGCCCTGAGGATTGCCAAGGCGTCGGGCGAAAGAACGCACTGGACTCCACGACAATAGGCGACAACGGGTGAAACAAGAGATGCCAAAATGTTGGAGTTCGTTGTTCGTGCGGCCGTCGTTGGAATCGGCGCGACAGCCCTGATGGACCTCTGGGGATGGTTTCTGAAGCGAATGTTCGCGATTCCACCGCTTGATTACGCCTGGGTCGGCCGCTGGATCGGGCACTTTCCACATGGACGTTTGCACATGCGAATATCGCACAAGCTGCCCGCGTTCGCGGCGAAACCGCCATTGGATACCGCCATTGGATGGAGTGCGCATTACGCGACCGGCATCGTATTTGCCGCAGCGCTGATTGGAGTGTGGGGCCTCGACTGGGCACGGCACCCGACAGTGCTTCCGGCCCTGTTGGTCGGCGTCTGCACCATCGTCGCCCGTTCTTCGTGATGCAACCGGCTTTTGGGATCGGCATCGCGGCTTCGAAAGTTCCCAACCCGCGCACTGCGCGCCTGCGCAGCCTTATGGCCCATCTGTCTTTCGGGGTTGGGCTGTACGTTGCAGCATCGCTTTCGGCATTGCTACTTCCGGCCTGACGGGCCGCCCGCTTGCACCTCGCGCCGCCTTCCGCTATAGAGCCGCCACCCGCGTAGACACCCTTGGAGGCAACGCGGCGGAAGGCCGCCTTCCCGCATGATCCCGAAAAGTGGATTCCGGTTTTCGGACCAGTCATGCGTTAGCTATATCGGCTTTCGACGTTTACGGCCCCGGCACGTTGCCGGCCGCGAACGCTCCAGAACAACGCGAAAGGAAATGCCATGAGCCACGATACTTACGAGCTCAAGGCCGAAGCGCGCGAACAGGTCGGTAAGGGGTCCGCCCGTGCAGTTCGCCGCAACGGTAAAGTGCCTGCAGTGATTTACGGCGACAAGCAGCCTCCCCTGGCGATTGCGCTGACCTACAAGGACATCTACTACAAGATCCATGGCGGCGGGTTTCTGACCACGGTCGCCACGATCGATGTCGACGGCAACAAGATCCAGGTTCTGCCCAAGGATTTTCAGCTCGACCCGGTCAAGGATTTCCCTGTCCATGTCGATTTCCTGCGCATCGGCAAGGATACCGAAGTCAACGTCGATGTGCCCGTGCACTTCATCAATGAAGACAAGTCGCCCGGCATCAAACGCGGCGGCGTGCTCAACATCGTGCGCCACGAGGTCGAGTTCCACTGCCCGGCCAATGCGATCCCGGATTTCATCACCGTCGATCTCACCGGTACCGATATCGGCGATTCGATCCACATTTCGGCCGTCACCTTGCCGGCCGGCGTCAAGCCGGTGATCTCCGACCGCGACTTCACCATCGCGACCATTGCCGGCTCCTCGGCGATGAAGCCGGAGGCCGCGGAAGAGACGACTGAAGCGGCTGCGCCCGAAGCGGCTCCTGCCGCCGAAGAGAAGTAACCCCTTCCCGCCCGGAGGCGACGATGCTTGTCTTTGCAGGCCTCGGCAATCCGGGCGCGAAATACGCCAACAACCGGCACAATGTCGGCTTCATGGCGGCGGACGCGATCGCCCGCCGCCATTCCTTTTCGCCCTGGTCGAAGAAATTCCAGGGTCTGATTGCCGAAGGCACGCTTGCCGGCGAAAAGGTGATCCTGATCAAGCCGCAGACCTTCATGAACCTGTCCGGCCAGGCGGTCGGCGAAGCCCTGCGCTTCTACAAGCTCGGCCCTTCGGCACTGACCGTCTTCTATGACGAGATCGACCTTGCCGCCGGCAAGGTGCGGGTCAAGGTCGGTGGCGGTTCCGGCGGCCACAACGGTATCCGCTCGCTCGACCAGCACGTCGGCAAGGATTTTCGCCGTGTGCGCATCGGCGTCGGCCACCCCGGCGTCAAGGAAATGGTGCATGGCCATGTGCTCGGCGATTTCGCCAAGGCCGATCGCGAATGGCTGGACGTGCTGCTCGACGCAATCGCCGATGGTGCCGGATTGCTTGCTAAGGGCGACGACAATTCCTTCATGAACCGCGTGACGCTGGCCTTGCGCGACAAGCTCACGCCGACGGGCGACGACGATCGCCCGCCGCCCAAGGCGCCAAGAGCACAAAGCCACGTCCGCCAGGCGCGGCCGCAACAGCCGGCGGCCAAGCTGCCCGAAACCGGCCCGATGGCGGCTATGCTGAAGAAGCTTTTTGGCGGCAAGGACTGAGCCATGGATATGGATGACGTTCAGGAACTGGTCCGTCTCATCAGACAGAAGTATGTTGATTATTTCGTCGCCGCTGCCGGCGAACTTGCTCGCAACGGCCAAGGGTCGCATGCAACCGAGATCAAGTTTTCGAACGTCGATTCCTTCTATCGAAATCTCATCGCGGTTGATTTCGTCGGCAATGACGGACAGCCAAATCCGCAATTCATCAACTGCGATTCCTATGTGAAATTCTCTCCGGATATTCACGCCGGGATGGGTGGAATGGATGTCCTCATCTCACCTTTCAGGTGGGATGAGATTCATTTTAAATTCCCTATAAATGAGCTCGACGGCGATCTCTTCGACGAATGGTTTCGCGGCTGGTTCGATATCGATGGCGAGCGTGAAACATCGGAGACCGTCGGAAACGTCATTCACAGTGCGCAATTGCTCGACGGGCAACTGACCATCGATTTCGGAACCGCTGAGGTCGACGCGTTCTGGCATCTTCTGCAAATACTGAACAGGTCCGGCGTTCATTCGTTGGCGATAGGCACCGATGACATCGCGCAGCGTCTGAATTGCGCCTTGACGATCATCGGCGCTTTCGCCCATAGCCCTGATCAAATTTCGATTTCCCGATAGGACCAGACAAAAATGGGTTTCAAATGCGGCATCGTTGGCTTGCCCAATGTCGGCAAGTCGACGCTCTTCAATGCGTTGACTAGGACGGCGGCGGCGCAGGCCGCCAATTATCCGTTCTGCACCATCGAACCGAATACCGGCGAGGTGGCGGTGCCCGACCCGCGCCTGCAGAAGATCGCCGCGATCGGCAAGTCGAAGGAGATCATCCCGACCCGCATCTCGTTCGTCGACATTGCCGGCCTGGTGCGTGGCGCCTCCAAAGGCGAAGGGCTTGGCAACCAATTCCTCGCCAACATCCGTGAGGTCGACGCCATCGTCCATGTGCTGCGCTGCTTCGAGGATGACGACGTCACCCATGTCGAGGGCCGCATCGATCCTGTCGCTGATGCCGAGACCGTCGAAACCGAATTGATGCTTGCCGACCTCGACAGCCTTGAGCGCCGCATCGTGCAGATCCGCAAGCGTGCCGCCGGCAAGGACAAGGAAGCAGCGACCGCACTTCCGATGATGGAAGCGGCGCTTGAACTGCTGCAGGCCGGCAAGCCCGCCCGCATCCTGCTCAACGGCATCTCGGCTGAGGATCTACGCATCCTGCAGGGGCTGAATCTCTTGACCTCACACCCGGTGCTTTACGTCTGCAACGTCGCGGAAGCCGATGCCGCCACCGGCAACGCGCATACCAGGGCGGTCGAGAAGATGGCCGCCGCGCAAGGTGCCCGCACCGTTGTGATTTCCGCGGCGATCGAGGCCGAGGTCGCCCAGCTCTCGGACGAAGAGGAAATGGAATTCCTGGCAACGCTCGGTCTGGACGAACCCGGCCTGAACAAGGTCATCCGCGCCGGCTACGAGCTGCTCCAGCTCATCACCTACTTCACCGTTGGCCCCAAGGAGACACGCGCCTGGACCGTGCACAAGGGCGCCAAGGCGCCGCAGGCGGCAGGCGTCATCCACACCGATTTCGAGCGCGGCTTCATCCGCGCCCAGACCATCGCCTATGAGGACTTCGTCAGGCTGGGCGGCGAAGTCGCGGCCAAGGAGGCCGGCAAGGCGCGCGACGAAGGCAAGGAGTATGTCGTCCAGGACGGCGACATCATGCTGTTCAAGTTCAACACCTGAGCCGGCGAGGGAGCCCAATGGTCACCATTGCCGTCGCTCGATGACAAACTTCAAAGCAGGGCGTCGCAGTGGCTCTTGCGCTGCTTGACGGGCCATCGTGCGGGGTCTAAGGGGCCTCTGCACCGGCCTCGCGCCTCGCCTGCCCGTGTCCGTGCGATGTGACTGACGCGCCCCCTCCAAACGAACGCTCTTTGGCAACAGCAAGGGAGACCCGGCGATGATCAAGGCCTTCGTCGTCGACAATGATCGCCTGCGCCTGGTCGACGATCTCGTGCAAAACAGCGACACTGTCGTCTGGGTCGACCTCTTCAACCCGACAAAGGAGGAAGAGACGACAATCGAGACCTGGCTCGGCATCGCCGTTCCGACGCGGGAAGAGATGGAGGAGATCGAGATCTCGAGCCGTCTCTACGTCGAGGACGGCGCCTACTTCATGACCGCCATTCTGCCTGCGCAGACCGAGGTGAACGATCCCTTGATGTCGCCGGTCACCTTCGTGCTCGCCGGAAGCAGGCTGATCACCGTGCGTTACCACGAGCCGAAGGCGTTCAAGACCTTTCCGCTGCGCGCCGAGAAGGTGGCGACCGGCTGCACCAGCGGCGACACCATCCTGATCGGACTGCTGGAGGCGATCGTCGACCGCCTCGCCGACATTCTGGAGCGCGCCGGCCGCGACGTGGAGGCGATCTCGCGCGACATCTTCGAGGCACGCTCGACCAAGGTTTCCAAGCGCAACCGCGACTTCCAGGAGCTGTTGAAAGGCATTGGCCGCAAGGAGGACCTCGCCTCCTCGATCCGCGACAGCCTGATCTCGCTGCAGCGCCTTGCCGGCTTTCTCGCCCATGCCTCCACGCAAAGCAGGATGAGCAAGGATACCCGCGCTCGCATCAAGACCTTGTCGCGCGACGTGCTGTCGCTCGCCGACCACGCCACGTTCCTGTCGCAGAAGATCAGCTTCCTGCTCGACGCGACGCTCGGCATGATCTCGATCGAGCAGAACGCCATCATCAAGATCTTCTCCGTCGCCGCTGTCATCTTCCTGCCGCCGACGCTTGTCGCTTCGATCTACGGCATGAATTTCGACATCATCCCTGAGCTCAAATGGCACTTTGGCTATCCCTTCGCCATCGGCATGATGGTGCTTTCGGCAATCCTGCCTTTCTGGTATTTCCGCCGCCGCGGCTGGCTATAGGGTCGTCAATACCGCGCTGCGGCTTGGTCGCAACGGGCTGGCGCAATAGAAATTGCTTGACCAAATGCCGCCCTGCCTGCATCCGGGACCCGGACCCGTAGCGATCGTACAATCCTGAACAGGATTTCCAGACCATGACCGCAAAGACCTGGGCTTATGAGGATTTTGTCGAGGGCGCTTCGCTCGACCTTGGCACCAAGTTGGTAAGCGCCGCCGAAATCATAGAATTCGCCAACGAGTTCGATGCCCAGCCGATGCATCTCGACGAGGCCGCGGGCAAGGCCAGCATCCTCGGCGGGCTGGCGGCTTCAGGCTGGCACACCTGCGCCGTGTTCATGCGCATGCTGTGCGATGCCTTCCTGCTCGACTCGACCTCCCAGGGCGCGCCGGGCGTCGACCAGGTCAAATGGAAACGGCCGGTCCTGGCCGGCGACCTGTTGACCGGCAGCACCACCGTCCTTGCCAAGCGACTGTCCAGATCGAAACCCCGCCTTGGCCTGGTGACCATGCGCAGCGAGTTGTTCAACCAGCGCGGCGAAGGTGTTTTCGAGCTCGAAAACACCGTCATGTTCCTCACCCGCGAGGGCAGTGCGTGAGCCTCGACGAATTCTTCTGCATCGGTATCACCGTCACGCTCGGTTCACATCGATTCGAACCGGAGGCGATCAAGGCGTTCGCCCGCAAATACGACCCGCAGATATTCCATATCGACGAAGAGGCGGCGAGGAACAGCATATTCGGCGGGCTCTGCGCCTCGGGCTGGCACACCGCCGCCACCTGGATGAAATTGAACCTCCAGGCTGGCATAGAGGCAGAGGTCGCCCGCTGGCCCGGTCCCGGGCCGGTGCCGGAATTCGGCCCCTCGCCCGGCTTCAAGAACCTCAAATGGCCCAAACCTGTCTATGCCGGGGAAACCGTGACTTTCACCCGCACCGCGCTGGCCCATCGCCCCATCGCCTCGCGACCGGGCTGGCGGCTGCTGACGCTCCGCTCGGAGGCCTTCGATTCGACCGGCGACAAGGTCATCGAATTCGAAAGTGCCGTGCTGGTGAAGGTGGAGTGACCGGAGTTCTTCCCTACTCCACAAGAAGGGGAGAAGGAAGAAACGCTCAATGCCCCTCAAACCCGATCAGCGTCCTCACCGGTACGCCGAGCGCCTCTAACCTCTCGCGGCCGCCAAGGTCCGGCAGGTCGATGACGAAGCAGGCGGCGAGGATGTCGGCGCCGATCTGCCGCAATAGCTTGACGGCCGCCTCGGCCGTGCCGCCGGTGGCGATCAAATCGTCGACGAGGATTACCTTCTCGCCTGGAGAAACACCGTCTTTGTGCATCTCCATCTCGTCCAGCCCGTATTCCAGGCTGTAGGCGACGCGCACCGTCTCGGAAGGCAACTTGCCCTTCTTGCGGATCGGCACGAAGCCGGCCGAGAGCTGGTGGGCGATGGCGCCGCCGAGGATGAAGCCGCGCGCCTCGATGCCGGCGATCTTGTCGATCTTGAGGCCGGCATAGGGATGCACCAGTTCGTCGATGGCGCGGCGGAAGGCCCGCGCATTGCCGAGCAGCGTGGTGATGTCGCGAAACAGGATGCCCGGCTTGGGATAATCCGGAATGGTGCGGATCGCGGCAAGCAGCGTCTCTTCGAGCGAGGATTTCATCAAGCGGCTCTCCGGGCCTTTCAGATTCGGCTGAAGACGTGAAGGGAATGGGCCAATCGTAACCCGGTGCAGCTAAGTCCGGCTACCGCCATGTGAGCCTGACGGAAAATTGTCCGGCAAAGGGGCCACTCTGCGCCGGCAGCGATGAATCGACATGCCTGCAATGAGAAGGGCGTCTTTCGACGCCCTCGCATTCTCGTAGATCGCAGGGCTCAGTGCGCCACGCCGGCCCACACCTTGCGTTTGGTCAGGTAGACCAGTGCGCCGAACAGCAGCAGGAAGACCAGTACGCGAAAGCCGGTCTTCTTGCGGTCCTCGAGGTGTGGCTCGGCCGCCCACATCAGGAAGGCGGACACGTCACGCGAATACTGGTCGACCGTCTGCGGCGCGCCGTCATCATAGGTTACCTGGCCGTCAGAGAGCGGCTTCGGCATCTTCAGCGACACGCCGGACAGGAAGTACGGATTGTAGTACGTGCCTTCTGGTATGACCATGCCCGCCGGCGGCTGCTGATCGTAGCCGGTCAGCAGCGAGCGGATGTAGTCGGGGCCGCCCTGGGCATACTGGGTAAAGATATCGAAGACGAAGCGCGGGAAGCCGCGTTCGACCCCGCGCGCCTTTGCCAGCAGCGACATGTCGGGCGGTGCTGCGCCGCCATTTGCCGCTGCCGCCGCCTCCACATTGGGGAACGGCGCCGGGAAATGGTCGGACGGCTTGCCGGGACGATCGAACATGTCGCCGGCATCGTTCGGTCCGTCATGGATCGTATATTCGGCCGCCAGCGTCTTGATCTGCGCATCCGAATAGCCAAGGCCCTCCAGTGTACGGAACGCCACCAAATTCATCGAATGGCAGGCCGAGCAGACTTCCTTGTAGACCTTCAGCCCGCGCTGCAGCTGGGCCTTGTCGTAGGTGCCGAATGGCCCGGCGAAGCTCCAATCCATTTCCTCCGGTTCGTGTATCGGGAAATGCGTCGGCGCCGCCTCATTGTGCGCCTCTTCCTGGGCGCTGGCTCCAGTGCTTGCGGCACCCATGCCCGCGGCCAAAAGGCCAAGCAGCGCCAGCGAGGAGAGAATCTTCTTCATGCCAAATCCCCTTGAGATTCTCTGACGCGCCGTCACCGTCTCGAGCATGACCTTGTCCGAGTACCGGTTTCCACTTTTCGGAATCATGCTCAGCCCTTGGTTTCCGGCGCGGTCGTGGCGCCGGCAGGATGTCCACCGCCGCCCTTGTTCTTCTCGAGCACCGCCTCGGTGATCGAGTTCGGCAGCCGCCGCGGCTTTTCGATCAGCCCGAGCACCGGCAGCGCTACCAGGAAGAAGGCGAAGTAGAACAGCGTCGCCATCTGCGCCATGAATACATAGCTGCCCTCGGCCGGCTGCGAGCCCAGCCAGCCGAGCAGGATGGCGTCGGCCACGAACAGCCAGAAGAACAGCTTGTACCAGGGCCGGTAGACTGCCGAGCGCACCTTCGAGGTGTCGAGCCACGGCACTAGGAACAGCATGACAATCGCGCCGAACATGCAGAGCACGCCGCCGAGCTTGGAGTTGATGGGCCCGATATTGAAGGTGATAGCGCGCAGGATCGCGTAGAACGGCAGGAAGTACCATTCCGGCACAATGTGGGCCGGCGTCTTCAGGGGGTTGGCAACGGTGTAATTGTCCGGATGGCCGAGATAGTTCGGCAGATAAAAGACGAAATAGGCGAAGACGAACAGGAACACGATCATGCCGAACCCGTCCTTTATGGTCGCGTAAGGCGTGAAGGCGAGCGTGTCGGTCTTCGATTTGACCTCTATGCCGGTCGGATTGTTCTGGCCGACGACGTGAAGCGCCCAGATGTGCAGCACGACAACGCCGGCGATCATGAACGGCAGCAGGTAATGCAGCGCAAAGAAGCGGTTCAGCGTCGGATTGTCGACCGCGAAGCCGCCGAGCAAAAGCTGCTGGATCCAGTCGCCGACCAACGGGATGGCGGTGAAGAAGCCGGTGATGACAGTAGCGCCCCAGAAGCTCATCTGGCCCCAGGGCAGCACGTAGCCCATGAACCCGGTCGCCATCATCAAGAGGTAGATGATGCAGCCGAGTATCCACAGCAACTCGCGCGGTGCCTTGTAGGAGCCGTAGTAGAGCCCGCGGAAGATATGGATGTAGACGGCGACGAAGAAGAACGACGCGCCGTTCGAATGCAGGTAGCGCAGCAGCCAGCCCGAATTCACGTCGCGCATGATCTTCTCGACCGAATCGAAGGCGAGAGTGCTGTCGGCCGCATAGTGCATGGCCAGCACGATACCGGTCAGGATCTGCGCCGCCAGCATGAGCGCAAGGATGCCGCCGAAGGTCCAGGCATAGTTCAGGTTGCGCGGCACCGGATAGGCGATGAAGCTGTCATAGACCAGCCGCGGCAGCGGCATGCGCGAATCGAACCAGCGTCCGATGCCGGTCTTGGGCGTATAGGTCGAGTGTCCCTCGCTCATCGAAATATCCCTTGCCTCAGCCGATACGGATCTTGGTGTCGGAAACGAATTGAAACACCGGCACCGCCATGTTCTCGGGCGCCGGTCCCTTCCGGATGCGGCCGGCCGTATCGTATTGCGAACCGTGGCATGGGCAGAACCAGCCGCCGAAATCGCCTTCCTGGCCGAGCGGGATGCAGCCAAGATGGGTGCAGACCTGGACCATCACCATCCAGGCTTCCTTGCCCGGCGTGGTCCGGTTGGCGTCGGTTGCCGGCGCGTCGGCCGGCAGGTTGGCGTTGCGGGCAATTGGATCCTTGAGTTCGGCGAGATTGACCGCCTCGGCGTCCCTCATCTCTTTTTCGGTGCGGTTGCGCACGACAACCGGCTTGCCGCGCCACTTCACGACGAGCGACATTCCCGGCGTCAGCGAGGAGACGTCGACCTCGACCGAGGCGAGCGCCAGCGTCGAGGCATCCGGTCGCATCTGGTCGATGAATGGCCAGGCAACGGCGCCCGCGCCGACCACTGCGGCCATGCCGGTGGCGACGTAGAGAAAATCACGACGGTTGGGATCCTGGGTGTCGGTTGCGCTCACGGGTGCCTGATCCTTTCGCCTCTTCCGTGCCGGCGGCCGAGCCTTGTTCCCCGCTCAATCGCGCCGGCCCGACAGCGCATGGCGAACAGGCTAGCGAATTCCTCCGGCATTTGGGACTTGGGTTTATGCGTGAAGCCTGTTTTTGTCCAGACGGGTGAAGGCACAAGGGCAGATTGTCGCGGGGGCGTAATTCGCACGGCGGAACGATTGGAAAACAGCAGCAAAACCAAATGGCTGCGTTCGCCTCGACATCTGGCGCTCGCCCGGTTTATCCTCGGCCTATGGCGCATGTCATAGACCGCGGCAAATGGGCCGAAGCGCCCGACCGCTGGCCCGACCACTGGCAGGGCGAGCTGCAAGGCGGAGCTTACGGCTCCCGCAGCTGCCTGATCTTCAACTACCTGCCTGACATCGGCGGCGGCCCCAGGCTGCACAGCCATCCCTATTGCGAGATTTTTATCATCCGGACCGGCACCGGCCTGTTCACCATCGGCGACCGGCAGATCGAGGCCACCGCCGGCCAGATCCTGGTCGTACCGCCGAACACGCCGCACAAATTCACCAATCTCGGGCCAGGCCCGCTGGAAACTACCGACATACACGAGAACGGCAGCTTCATCACCGAGTGGCTGGAATAACGCTTCCCAAACCAGTTCCGGTTCGGATCATGCGCTGGCGCCGAGCCTGGCCAGCACGGCCTTGGGAATGTTGTATTCCCGGATCACCGCGTCGTGCTTGCGCAGGCCGCAGAGTTCGCGCTGGATGAAATACCCGTGCACCGCTTCGGCTGCATCCCTGAGCAGCCGGGCGCGGTCGACATCGTCGCAATTCTCGCGCAGCCTCGTCAATGTTTCCTCGACGCGCCGGCCGGCGCGGCCGAGCGCGGCCGCCTTCTCGCCGAGGATTTCATGGCCAAGCAGGTCCAACGCGCTCTCCTGCGCGCCGGACCGTCCGAAATTCGATGGCATTCTCACCATCATGGTCTACTCCGGTCTTTAGAAACTACTCCGCCGGCCGGGTCTCGGCCAGCGCGCTCTCCTCGTTGAACAGGAAACCGCCGGACTGCCGCTTCCACAGCCTGGCATAGAGCCCGTCGAGCCCGACCAGCTCGTCATGCGTGCCTTGCTCGACGATGCGGCCCTCGTCGAGCACCACCAGCCGGTCGAGTGCCGCAATGGTCGACAGCCGATGCGCGATGGCGATGACCGTCTTGCCTTCCATCAGCCTTGCCAGATTTTCCTGGATCGCCGCCTCGATGTCGGAATCGAGCGCCGAGGTCGCCTCATCGAGCACCAGTATCGGTGCATCCTTGAGGAAGACGCGGGCGATCGCCACGCGCTGGCGCTGGCCGCCGGAGAGCTTGACGCCGCGCTCGCCGACATAGGCCTCGTAGCCGATACGATCGCGATTGTCGCGCAGACCGAGGATGAACTCGTGCGCCTCGGCCTTCTTCGCTGCCGCGACCACCTCGGCGTCGGTCGCTTCCGGCATGCCGAGCTTGATGTTGTCGCGCAGCGAGCGGTGGAAAAGTGCCGTATCCTGGCTGACGACGCCGATATTGGCGCGCAGCGAATTCTGCGTGACCCTGGAGACGTCCTGCCCGTCAATGGTGATCTTGCCGCTCTCGAGGTCGTAGAGGCGCAGGATCAGATTGACCAAGGTCGTCTTGCCGGCGCCGGACGGGCCGACCAGGCCGACCTTTTCGCCCGGCCGCACGACGAGGTCGATGCCGTTGAGCACGCCGGACCCCTTGCCGTAGTGGAACTCGACATTGTTGACGTTGATACGCCCGCCGCCGACGACAAGCTCTTTCGCGTCCGGCGCATCGGTCAGGCCGAGCGGCTGTGAGATCAGCGCCTTGGAATTCTCCAGCACGCCGAGGTTCCGCAAGATGCCGTTGAGCTGCATCATCAGCCGGCCGAGCAGCATGTTCAGCCGCAGCACCAAAGACAGCGTGAAAGCCACGGCGCCGACTGTGATCGCACCCTCGACCCAGAGATAAACGGCAAAGCAGGCGATCGCCGTGATCATAATGCCCGACAGCATCGTCAGCGCCATGCGCACGCCGGTCAGCCTGCGGGTGAACGGGCGCAGCGCGTCGAGATAGATGTCGAAGCCGTTCCTGATGTAGCGGTCGTCGCCATCGGCCGAGAACAGTTTCAACGTCTGCACGTTCGAATAGGAATCGACAAGGCGGCCGGTGATCATCGAGCCGGCTTCGGCGGTGGCTTCGGCATGTTTGCGGATTGCCGGCAAATAGCGCCTGGCCAGAAAGCCGAAGGCGGTAATCCAGATCACCACCAGCACCGCCAGCCGGAGATCGAGCCCGGCGACCAGCGCCAGCGTCGTCACCGTATAGACGACCATGAACCAGACCACCTCGATGAAGCTTTCCATCAGATCGCCGGTCGCCTGTCCCGCCTGCCAGACCTTGGTCGCGATACGCCCGGCAAAGTCGTTCTGGAAGAAGGCGTAGGATTGGCGCGAGACATGGCGATGCGCCTGCCAGCGCACCAGATTATAGAAACCCGGCGTGATCGTCTGCTCGTCGACCAGCGCCGACAGGCCGACGACAATGGTGCGGATGACCAGCACCACCGCGATCATGAAGACAAGTTCCGGGCCGGCGGCAGTCCACAGAGCGTGCCAGCTGCGTTCACCGGGAAGCTGGTCGAGGATGTCGACCAGCCGCCCGACGAAATAGAACAGTCCGGCTTCGACCAGCGGCGCGATGCCGCCGATCACCAGCATGGCGAAGAAGGCGATCTTCGCCTGCCCGACATAATGCCAGAGGAAACCCCTGACGCCGGCAGGTGGCCGAAGGTCCGCAGGCTCGCGGAATGGATAGACCCAGTTCTCGAACCAGCGGTAGATGGCAGTCATCATTCGGCGGCTTCACCCTTGGCGATTGCATCGTTGGCGGCTGCATCGTTGGCGGAGGGGCCGTCGTCGAGCAGGAAGCCGCCCGACTGGCGCTGCCAGAGCTGGGCGTAGAGCCCGCCGCTGGCAACCAGTTCCTCATGCGAACCTTCCTCGATGACGCGGCCCTTGTCCATGACGACGAGCCGGTCCATGGCGGCGATCGTCGACAGCCGGTGCGCAATGGCGATGACGGTCTTGCCTTGCATCAGTCTGTAGAGGTTCTCCTGGATGGCCGCCTCGGCCTCGGAATCGAGGGCGGAGGTCGCTTCGTCGAGGATAAGGATTGGTGCGTCCTTCAGCATGACACGGGCTATGGCGATGCGTTGCCGCTGGCCGCCGGACAATTTGACGCCGCGATCACCGACATGCGCGTCGAAACCCTTTCGACCGTTAGAATCCGACAATCCGGCGATGAAATCCAGCGCCTCGGCGCGCCGCGCCGCCTCGATCAGCATCTGGTCGCTGGCGTCCGGCCGGCCATAGAGGATATTCTCGCGCACCGAGCGATGCAGCAGCGAGGTGTCCTGCGTGACCATGCCGATCTGGGCGCGCAGCGAGTCCTGCGTCACCGCCGCAATGTCCTGGCCGTCGATCAGGACCTTGCCGCTTTCGAGGTCATAGAAGCGCAACAGAAGATTGACCAGCGTCGACTTGCCGGCACCCGAACGGCCGACGATGCCGACCTTCTCGCCCGGCTTCACCGTCAGCGACAGGCTTTCGATCACGCCCTTCTGCTTGCCATAGTGGAAGCGGATGTCCTCAAAACGGATCTCCCCCTTGGTCACGGCAATATCCTTGGCGCCAGGCCGGTCTTCGACGAGGCGCGGCAGCGAGATCGAGGCGATGCCGTCCTGCACCGTGCCGATATTCTCGAACAGCGTGGACATCTCCCACATGATCCATTGCGACATGCCCCAGAGCCGAAGCACGAGGCCGATGACCAGGGCGACGGCGCCGATCGTCACGGCTTGGCCGAGCCACAGCCATAGCGAGATTGCAGTGACCGAAAACAACAGCAGCGAATTCAGGACGTAGAGCAGGCCGTAGAGCTGCGTCACCAACCGCATCGACCGGTAAACGGTGTCGAGAAAGCCGGCCATACCGTCCTTGGCGAAGGATGCCTCGCGCCGCGCATGCGAGAACAGCTTGACCGTCTGGATGTTGGAGTAGCTGTCGACGACACGGCCGGTCATGGTTGAGCGCGCATTAGCCTGCTCCTCGCCGACCTTGCCCAGCCGCGGGATGAAATAGCGCAACAGCAGGACATATCCGGCAAGCCAGACGGCAAGCGGCGCAGCCAGCCGCCAGTCTGCCGAGCCGACAATGAACAGCATGCCGAGAAAATAGACGACGATATAGTTGAGCACATCGATGAGCTTGATGACGCACTCGCGCACCGCGAGCGCGGTCTGCATCAGCTTGGTCGCGATGCGCCCGGCAAACTCGTCCTGATAGAAGCTCATCGACTGCTTGAGCAGGTAACGATGCACCTGCCAGCGGATACGCATCGGATAATTACCCATCAGCGTCTGCTGGTTGAGCAGCGAATGGAACCAGACCGTCGCCGGCAGCGCGAAAACCACGATGAAGGCCATGCCGGCCAGCTTCAAGCCTTCGGTCTGCAGGAACGTCTCGCGATTCTGTCCGGAGAGCCAGTCGACGATCCGGCCCATGAAGCCGAACATCCACACCTCGGCAAGGGCGATGGCCGTCACCAGTACCGCATCGAGTGCGATGTAGGGCCACGCGCCGCGCGTATAATGCACGCAGAAGGCGATCAGTGTCCGCGGCGGCTCGACCGGCTCCTTGGCAGGGAACGGATCGAGCCTTTTTTCAAACCAGCTAAACATAGAGATGCTCATAATACCTGTTTCCGCTCACGCGGCACGCGAACGGACGGGGTGCCCAGACCGCATGGCGTCAAGGACCGGCGATACGGAATCGTCCGCCTCGCCGGTCCTGCTTCGCGCTATATAGGTTGTCGCGGGCCTTTCGCCGACAGTCTCGTTTGACGATGCTGACGACGTTTTGACGATCCGGATTTTCGCGCTGGTTTTTGCACCAGGCCGGATCAGCCTGATGATCCGGCGCACCAGCGACGGCCGGCTATAGTCCGGAACGGCGCGCGAGAAATCGACGTCCGGCAGCATACCGCGATGCGGACGCCGGCGGGTCTCGGCGTGAACCGCCGACGAGTAGGTCTCGCCGATCAAAAGCGCCCAGGTCGCAGTCTTCCGCTCGTGCAGGCTTCTTGAGCCGGGTATTCTACAGGGATCGAACATCGGTCCGTCCTCCAGTTGAAGATGCAGGTAGAAGGGTGAACCAACCCAGGCCGCGGGCACGCGCGGCGCGGCAAAGGTGGCATCGGTCGAAGCGTGTTCAGGTGGGGCGTTCAGCCCCTTCCACAGCTTGAAAAACATCGCAGGATTCCTTCAAAGGCCGAAAAAGATTTCGGCGGGAATCGGTGCGATTGAAGTCTAGAAGGTCAGGAGAATCGTCGTACCGAAACCGCCGTCGGGCTGGTAAGCCCACGAGAGGGGTGGTGGATGTGCATGGCCATCATGAATTACCCCTCCGTCGGTTCGGGTTGACAATGCTGGCCGTATAACCGACTTCGCAGAAAATGACCACCCGCCAGTCCAGGAATTTCCAAAACCGCGAGAGCTCTGTGGCTGATCTGCCACTTATTAGAAAGACGCGGAAATGAACGACCGTCTCCGCATCGCGCTCTACCAGCCTGATATCGCCGGCAACACCGGGACAATCCTGCGCTTCGCCGCTTGCCTCGGTCTCGGCGTCGACATCATCGAACCGGCGGGCTTCCCGCTCGGTGACCGGGCGCTGAAACGGGCCGGCATGGACTACCTCGAAATGGCGGCGCTCACCCGGCACGTCGACTGGCACGCCTTCGAGGACTGGCGCAAGCTTGCCAAGCGGCGGCTGGTGCTGCTGTCGACCAAAGCCACGACCCCTTACACCAGCTTCGCCTTCGGCGATGACGACATTCTTCTGTTCGGCCGCGAATCCGCAGGCGTTCCGGATCTTGTCCATCAAGCGGCGGATGCCCAATTGACCATTCCCATGCAAGACGCTGCGCGCAGCATCAACGTCGCGCTTTCCGTCGCCATGGTGGCGGGTGAAGCCATCCGGCAACTCGGATAACGGCACTCCGTCTCCCGTCATCCTGGCCCAGGCGCACATCACCATCTCCTTGGTTTGCAGATCCCGGGTTTCTTCGCTACAAGCTCAACTTAACTTTAGGTCAAGCGAAAAAATCGGAACGGAAAAAGAGGGATGGCACCGGTAACGGAATTGACGGTCGGCCAAGTGGCCATGCGCAGCGGTGTGGCGGTGTCGGCGCTACATTTCTATGAGGCCCGCGGGCTGATCCGCAGCCACCGGACGTCAGGCAACCAGCGGCGCTACGGCCGCGACGTGCTGCGCCGTGTCGCGATCATCAAGGTAGCGCAGGAGGTCGGTATCTCACTGGCCGAGATCGGCACGGCCCTTGCGTCACTGCCCGAGGGCCGCACGCCGACGCGCGATGACTGGAACCTGCTATCGACCGCTTGGCGCGACGGGCTCGACCACAAGATCGCCCAGCTGAAGAAACTGCGCGACGGGCTGACCGACTGCATCGGCTGCGGCTGCATGTCGATCGACAAGTGCCCGTTGAGGAACAAGGGCGACCGGCTGGCAAGGGAGGGGACCGGGGCGCGGCGGCTGATTGTTGCATCCTAAATGGAAGCAGTGCGATTATGGTGCGATACGGAAGGGAACCTCAGTGCTGGGACATCTAATCCAAGCAGAAGAAGAGACACAGCTCATCGTGATCTATCGGATCGATTCCGGCGGCATGCCAACGCCCTATACGTCCTTGAGCTTCGATGAGGCGCAGAAAATGGGCTTCGAAAAATTCGGCAAGCTACTTTGTGAGAACCTAATTCTAGATTCTCCAAAATTGCGCGATCTATTTTTGTCGTGACATCCCTTAATCTGCTGCCGGCAACCGTCGTATCGTGAACTCGATGACGTCGCCCGGCCGCTCGAACCAGCTTTCGATCTCGGTCCAATAGGCCTGCTTGGGAAAGCGCTCGAACCATTCCTTCGCCTTGAGACGAGCGTCGGAGCGCGGCAGCACGAAGGTCTCGCGCAGGAAGCCGTCGCGCGGCATGCGCGCGTTCTCGGCGCGCGAACGGTCGAGCCTCTTCTTCAGGCCATCCAGCGGCGGTCTTGCCGGGGTGCGCACGAAATAACTCCATTCACACTTGACCCTTGCACCCAAGAGATTAGGGATCGCGGCCGGAAAAGACGAGTCATTTGTCGGGCGCGCCCGCAACCGGAGACAGGATTTGCAACGACCCGAGATACCGGCGGGGCTGCCAGCCGACATCGAACAGAAGAAGACGAAGGCACGGCTGTGGTTCGAGACGTTGCGCGAGCGCATCTGTGCCAGCTTCGAGCAGATCGAGCAGGACCTGCAGGGGCCGCAGGCTAGCTGGTCGCCCGGCCGCTTCGAAAAGACGCCGTGGCAACGCGATGCCGGCAAGGGCGGCGGCGGTATCATGTCGATGATGCACGGCCGCGTCTTCGAGAAGGTCGGCGTCCACACCTCGACCGTCCACGGCGAGTTCTCGCCCGAATTCAGGAAGCAAATGCCGGGCGCCGAAGAGGACCCCTCCTTCTGGGCAAGCGGCATTTCGCTGATCGCCCATCCGTGGAACCCCAACGTGCCGGCCGTGCATATGAACACGCGCATGGTCGTCACCTCGCGCCAGTGGTTCGGCGGCGGCGCCGACCTGACACCGGTGCTCGACCGCCGCCGCAGCCAGGACGACCCCGACACGATCGCCTTCCACAGAGCGATGCAATTTGCCTGCGAGAAGAACGCGGCGATCGCCGACTACGTGAAATTCAAAGCCTGGTGCGACGAGTACTTCTACCTGCCGCACCGCGACGAGCCACGCGGTACCGGCGGTATCTTCTTCGACTGGCTGCATTCGGATGAGGGCAAAGGCGGCTGGGACGCCGATTTCAACTTCGTCCAGGACGTCGGGCGATCTTTTCTCGTCGTCTACGGACATCTGGTGCGCGCCAACTTCAATGACAACTGGACCGATGGCGACCGTGACGAGCAGCTCATCCGCCGCGGCCGTTATGTCGAATTCAACTTGCTTCACGATCGCGGCACCATCTTCGGGCTGAAGACCGGCGGCAATGTCGCCTCGATCCTGTCCAGCCTGCCGCCAGAAGCGAAATGGCCGTAAAATCTCGGTGAGCACGACGTGAGCCGCAATCGGGTCCAAATCCCCAGAATTTGACGGCGAATGTGGCGCAAGGCGCGCCAGAAAATATCTTTTTCGTCTAATATATCATTGTAAAGATTGGGCTATTTGTCGCGTCGGGCCGGGAAACGCCGGCGGTTCTTTACTCCCGAGAGCCGCGACCCGACGTGACCGGACGGCCCATGATTGAATGGGGCACCTTTCCCAAGCGGTGCCCGCATTTTCCAGGAGAGCATGCCATGCGCAAGCTTATTATGACCGCAGCCGCCGCTGCCGTTCTCGCCTCTGGTACTGCCGCATTCGCTGCGGTCAAGCACACCACCGGCACGATCAAAAGCTTTGATGGAACGGCGATGAGCCTAGTTCTGGATAACGGAGCCACTTTTACGTTGCCCCAGACCTTCAAGGATCCTGGCCTGAAGGTCGGCGAAAAGGTCCGCGTCACGTGGGATATGAGCGGCAAGGATAAAATTGCTGAGGCAGTCAAGATCGTGAAGTGATGTCCGGCCCGCTGGAGCAAGACGAGGTCTTACTCCTGGGTGGCGTAAGAGGGCGGAGCAGCGATGCTCCGCCTTTTCGCAACCCGATCACTAGAGGGCCGCGTGTCGGCTTGGACGCACGGCACTCTAAGGCAACCAAAACGGTTCGATCGTGTTATGCTTAGCTGGCCAGCGTGTAGCCCGGATTCCGTACGCGGTTTCCGGATCGCGCAATCAAAGGTCTGGAGCTTCCGTGTCAGTGCGCTGTGCGGCGCTCCAAGGAGGAGATGAGGAGAAGCCGATGAAGGAATTCCATTGCGGGTCGCTCGTACCCGGCTGCGAGTGGCACACACGCGCCGAGGAGGAGGCTGAGGTCATGCGCCGTGCCGTCGAGCATCTGCGCCAGACGCACGGCGAGACGGTGATCCGCGAGACGATGATCGAGGCGATCCGCTCGCGCATCGAAAAGGTCCGCGACGCAGCGTGACAGTCAGGATTCGAGTGCCTCCGCGGCGCGCTTGAGCAGCGCGCCGCGATCAAGCGCAAAACCGGACTCGACCCATTCCTTTTCGAGATTCTTCAACGTTGCACCAAGCTTCGGCCCCGGTGATGCGCCAAGCGTCGTCAGATCGGCGCCCTTGACCGGAAAAACAGGGTTTTGCCATTTTGCAGCAAAGGCAAGCAGGCGCGAGAAGCCGCCGGCTTCGAGCAGTGCGTCATTGTCTTCGACCGCGCGGGATCGAGCGGAAGCGAGCAACAGCCGCAACCGGTCGACAAAGCCTTGGCGGTCGCCAAAATAAAGCCTTTTCGCCAACTCTCCTTCAGTCGTTTTCGGATCGACGGCAGCCGTGATCGCCCAATTCCGCAGCCGGCTTGCTTCGCTCACGGAAAGCCTCAATCTCTCGGCAAGCGTTTTCATGCGCGCGGCATCCGGCGGCACGATGGATTCCAGCCTGAGCAGCGGGTCCGGCGCCCAGGCCAGGTCCTTCTCGGTCTTGGTCAGCCCGTGGATGGCATCGATGCCCCATTTCTCGCTTTCCGGCAAAACGGCGGTCAGAACGCCGGCCTGGCGCATCCACAGCAGCGCCCGCGACGGATCTGGCGCCGACAGCAATTTCTTCAATTCCCACCAGACGCGCTCGACCGAAAGCTGGTCGAGCCCCTGCTTCAGCCGAGCACAAGCCTTCAACCCTTCGGCATCCGGCCTGCCGTCGCCATACCATGCGAAGAAACGGAAGAAACGCAGGATGCGCAGATAATCCTCGCGGATACGGGCTTCCGGATCGCCGATGAATCGCAGCCTCCGCGCTTCGATATCGGCGATACCGCCGACCAGATCGACGACCGTTCCATCGGCCTCGGCATAGAGTGCATTGATGGTGAAATCACGCCGCTCAGCGTCGGCTTTCCAGTCGCGGCCGAACGACACTTTGGCGCGCCGGCCGTCGGTTTCGATATCGGCACGCAGCGTGGTGACCTCATAGGCCTTGCCGTGGCCGACCGCGGTGACTGTGCCATGCTCGATGCCGGTCGGTACCGTCTTGAAGCCTGCCGCCTCGGCGCGCCGGATGGTTTCCTCGGGCACCGTGGTGGTGGCGATGTCGATGTCGGCGACCGGCTGGCCGATGAGCGCGTTGCGCACCGCACCGCCGGCGACACGCGCCTCCTCGCCGCCATCAGTCAGCGCCGCGAGCAGGCGCTGCAGGTGGCGTTCGCCGAGCCACCCGGCCTTGCCCGCGATCGACACTGGATCGCTCACGAATAGAGCCTTTCATAAAGCGTACGGATGATGCCCGCGGTGACGCCCCAGATGCGCTGGCCGCCATAGGGCATCTCGTAATAGAACCATTCGAGGTCGTTCCACATGCGACTGTCTCTGGTGTGGTTGGCGGGGTCCATCAGAAAGCCCAGCGGCACCTCGAAGACGGCATGGACTTCGTCGGAATTCAGCGTCAGGCTGAAACCGGGCCGCACAATCCCGAGCACCGGGGCGATGCGATAGCCGCTGCCGGAAACGTAGTCCGGCAGACGGCCGACGATCTCGATGTAATCCCTATCGAGACCGATCTCCTCGAATGTCTCGCGCAACGCCGCCGCTTCCGGGCTCGCATCGGTTTGATCGATGGTACCACCGGGGAAAGCCACCTGCCCCGAATGGTTGCGCAGCTTTTCCGCCCGCCTGGTCAAAAGGACCGTGGCTTCATGGCCATGATCGACCACCGGGATCAGCACGGCGGCATCGCGCAGCGCCTTGGCCAGCTTCAGCCTGGGATGGCCCGGATTGAAGCGGTGGTCGCCAAAATCGTCGCCGGCATGCGCCAGCGGCTGCGCCGCGACGCGCTGGCGAAACCCGGCAACGGAAAACGGCAACGGCATCACCTGATCCATCATAGGCGGTCCATCATGCGCTCAGCCGTTTCAGTTTCTCAGCCGGCATGATTGGATAGACCTCGCCTTTGGAACGGACGGCAAACATCCTCTTGCCACCGATGTCGATCTCTTCGCCGTGCTCGACCAGCTCGTACATCACCGGCCGTGCCACCAGCGCCTCCAGCCGCCCGCGCACCAGCACATAAGGCTTCAGGCCACCTGTCTCGTCCTCATCGACGAAGCGCAGCGGGTGTCCCGCCCCAGCCTCGACCACGTCGCCGACATTGGTGCGAAAGGTGATGATTTGTCCGTCGCCGGCGCCCGACACGTCCATCTCGACGGCAATGAAGGGCGCGTCGGCGACGCGGATGCCGACCTTTTCCACCGGCGTCACCAGGTAAGTCCTGCCGTCCACGTCCTTGCGCAGCACTGAGGAAAAAAGCTGCACCAGCGGCATCCGGCCGATCGGCGTTCCCAGATAGAACCAGGTGCCGTCCTGCTTGATTTCCATGTCGAGATCGCCGCAAAATGCCGGATTCCAGCGTTCCACCGGCGCCGGCCCCTTACCGGCGCGCGTCGCGCGCGAGACCAGCGCTTCCAGCCCGCGCGCCTCGGTCGCGGCCGTCAGGCTCTCTTCACGATGGTCGGCGGCTTCCGTCATGGTCACGAAATAGTCACTGTTGTTCCGCTTGTCAGCCTAAGTCTGTGATTTAAGTTCATTGCAGGCGCATGCGAAGCCGAATCGCGGCATTCTCTGCGGCACCAAGGTGCCAAGCGGTGTTTCCAACAGAAGGATCGATGCTGCATGAGCGTTATGATCAAGGAAAGCCCAATCAGCGAAAAGGACATGGTGGCGCAGGCCGAGAAAGCGCTGGCCGACATTTCGAGGGTCCGTGACGGCGTCGGCCGGGTCATTTTCGGCCAGGAAAGCGTCGTCGAGCGCACGCTCGTCGCATTGCTGGCCGGCGGCCATGCACTGCTGGTCGGCGTGCCCGGCCTCGCCAAGACCAAGCTGGTCGAAACGCTGGGCATCGTGCTCGGCCTCGATTCGCGCCGCATCCAGTTCACGCCTGACCTGATGCCATCCGACATTCTCGGCTCCGAAGTGATGGAGCAGGATGAATTCGGCAAGCGCTCCTTCCGCTTCATTTCCGGGCCGATCTTTGCGCAACTGCTGATGGCCGACGAGATCAACCGCGCCTCGCCACGCACCCAGTCGGCGCTGCTGCAGTCGATGCAGGAATACCACGTCACCATTGCCGGCGTGCGCCATGATCTGCCGTCACCGTTCCACGTTCTGGCGACGCAGAACCCGCTGGAGCAGGAAGGCACCTATCCGCTGCCGGAAGCGCAGCTCGACCGCTTCCTGATGCAGGTCGATATCCTCTACCCCGAGATCGAGGCGGAGCGCCGCATCCTGCTTGAGACCACCGGTATCGAGGATGCCAAGGCTGAAAACGTGCTGCAGCCGGCGCGGCTGAAGGACATCCAGACGCTCATCCGCCGTATGCCGGTGCCGGAAAGCGTCGTCGAGGCGATCCTCAAGCTGGTGCGCTCAGCACGCCCCGGCCAGGGCAACGCCGATACCGACAAGCACGTCGCCTGGGGCCCAGGCCCGCGCGCCAGTCAGGCGCTGACGCTGTGCACCCGCGCCCGCGCCCTCTATGATGGCCGGCTGGCGCCGTCGGTCGACGACGTCCGCGCGCTCGCCGAGCCGGTGCTGCAGCACCGCATGGCGCTGACCTTCGCCGCCCGCGCCGAGGGCACCACGGTTCGCGATGTTGTGGCGAAGCTCGCGAAAGGGATTTGATGGCGCGCATCGGTGAAGCGCAGGCACCGGCAGCGACGCGCGATGCGCTCGCCAGAGGCCGGTTGCGGGCTTCGTTGGTGCCGGATCTGCTGGTCGAGGCGCGCCGCATCGTCAATACGGTAATTGCCGGCTGGCATGGCCGCCGCAAGCGCGGTATCGGCGAGAATTTCTGGCAGTTCCGGCCCTATGTCGAAGGCGATTCCTCGCGCATTGACTGGCGCCGTTCCGCCCGCGACGACCACACCTATGTCCGCGACCGTGAATGGGAGGCCGCCCACACGGTGTGGCTTTGGGCCGATCCCTCGCCTTCCATGCTCTACAAATCGACCGGGGCCAGCGTTTCCAAGGAATCGCGCGCCCTGGTGCTGGCGCTGGCCATGGCCGAGCTTTTGTCGCGCAGCGGCGAGCGCATTGCCTGGCCGGGCCTGACCGACCCGTTCACCGCCCGCAATGGCGCCGAGCGCATCGCGGCGCAACTAATGCACGCCGGCGACCTGCCGGCAAAGCCCGACCTATCCGGCATTCGTCGGTTCTGCGACATCGTCCTCGTCAGCGATTTCCTCGACCCCGTCGAGGACACTATTGCGTGGCTGGACGTTCCCGCCCGCCACGGCGTGCGCGCCCATCTTGTCGAGGTCGCCGATCCGGCCGAGGAAAGCTTCCCCTATGCCGGGCGCACCGAATTCACCGATCCTGAGACCGGCGACAAGCTGACCGCCGGCCGCGCCGAAATGCTGGGCGAGGAATATCGCCTGCTTTATGCCGCCCGCCGCCAGGAATTGGCCGCGTGGTGCAAACGGCTTGGCTGGAGCTTTACCGTCAATCATACCGATCGCCTTGCCTCCGAGGCGCTGGTGCGCATCCACATGGCGATGACCGGCGAAGGCAGCTTTGCCGGGAGGGCCCGCGCATGAGTTGGCTGCCGCTCTCCTTCGGGGCGCCGATGGTGCTGTGGGGCCTGCTGGCGCTGCCGGTGATCTGGTGGCTTCTGCGGCTGACCCCGCCAAGGCCGCAAACCGAGGTGTTTCCGCCGCTCAGGATTCTCGCCCGCGTGCTGAGGCGCGAAGAAACGCCGCAGCAAAGCCCTTGGTGGCTGACGCTGCTTAGGCTGCTGATGGCCGCGCTTGTCGTGGCAGCACTTGCCGAACCGGTCTTCAATCCGCGCGAAAAGCTGCCGGCCGAGGGCGCTGCCCTGGCGCTGGTGATCGACAATGACTGGGCAAGTGCCGCCGACTGGGGCAAGCGGGTCGCCACCGCCGAGCGGCTGATCGCCGATGCCAATTCGAACGGCGTGCCGGTGCTCATCGCTTTCACCGCCGAGAAGCCGAATGCCGAGATCGGTCCCTTCGATGCCGCTGCCGCGCTCGACCGGCTGCGCGCGGCAAAGCCGCGGCCGATCCCGACCGACCGCCCCGCCGTCTACGCCCGCGTCGCGTCAGCCCTGGAGTCGCTGCCGGGCGCAAGCGTCGCAGTGCTCGCCGATGGCTTGGCGGCGCAAGGCGACGAAGCCGCCTTCAACACGTTGTTGTCAAAGAACGCGGCACGTGTTGTCTGGGCCGTCTCCGACCGCCTGTCGCTGACCGGCCTGACCGGCGCCGACAACCAGGTCGACGGCTTCGCCCTGACCGCCATCCGCGCACCGGGCGATCCGGCACCTGCACAGGTGACGGCCGGCGCGTTCGATGACAAGGGGCGCCGCATTGCCGACGCGACGCTGACCTTTGCCCCGGGCGGAACCACCGCAACCGGCACGATGGCGGTGCCGTTCGAACTGCGCAACGACTTCGCCTACATCGCGCTCGATGGCGAGCGCCAGGCCGGTGCCGTCCGCGTGCTCGATGAGAGCTCAAAACGCCGCCGCGTCGGGCTGCTGTCGCAGTCCGAGGCTGATCAGGCGCAACCGCTGCTGTCGCCGCTCTACTACATTCGCCGCGCCCTGCAGCCCTTCGCCGATCTCGTCGAGCCGTCGAGCGTCGATCTCGCCGACGCCATCCCGCAACTGCTCGACCAGAAGCCGGCGATGATCGTCATGGCCGATGTCGGCACCATTCCGGAACAGGCGCGGCAAAGGCTGGTCGACTGGGTCGACAAGGGCGGCACGCTGGTGCGTTTTGCCGGTTCGCGGCTGGCCGCTGCCGGCAATGACGACGACCTGCTGCCGGTCCGGCTGCGCACCGGCGAGCGATCGCTTGGCGGCGCGCTATCATGGACGGCGCCGCAGCCGGTCACCGAATTCCCGAAAACCGGTCCCTTCGCCGACCTCGCGCCGCCCACCGAGGTCACCGTCACCAGGCAGGTGCTGGCCGAACCGACGCCCGACATCGTCGAGCGCACCTGGGCCACGCTTGCCGACGGTACACCACTGGTGACCGGGATGAAGAAGGACAAGGGCACCCTCGTACTGTTCCACGTCACCCCCGAGGCGACGTGGTCCAACCTGCCGATCTCCGGCAGCTTCGTCGAGATGCTGCGGCGCATCGTGCAATTGTCGCGCAACCAGGGCGCGGCTGTCGCCAATGCCGAGGCCGCCGCCACGTCGCTGGCACCCTATCGCATGATCGCCGCCGACGGCACGCTGGTGCCGCCGACGCCGGATGCCAGGCCGCTGGTGCCCGGCGCCGGCCCGCTGCCGGTGACGCTGGAAAACCCGCCCGGCCTCTACGGCTCGGAGACGGGAGTGTTCGCTCACAATCTGCTCGGTGGCGACAGCGCATTCACGCCGCTGGCCCGGCCTGAAATCACGGTGCCGGTCACCACCATCCAGTATGCCTTCGACGAGCAGCGCAACCTCAAAGGTCCGCTTGTCACGGCCGCCCTGGTGCTGATGGTGCTCGACACGCTTGCCGTATTCTGGATGGGCGGCCTGTTGTCGCGCCGGCCGCGCCGTGCCGGCGCGGCGGCGACGGCAGCCGTCCTGCTGATTGCGCTCGGCGCCTTGATTGGCCACGCGGACGTCGCGCGCGCCGACGACGCCAAACCGGGAGATACGGAGGCGATCGGGGACATTTCAAAGACCCGGATCGCCTATGTGCTGACCGGCGAGCCGGGTGTCGATTCGATCAGCCGCGCCGGGCTCGAAGGCCTGACCCGCTTTCTTATCGAAAAAACCGCGCTCGAACCCGGAGCACCGGCCGGCGTCGACATCTCGAGGGACGAACTTTCCTTCTATCCGCTGATCTACTGGCCGATCGATCCCTTGGCCCCGATGCCCAGCGAGGCCGCCATCGCCCGCATCGACGCCTACATGCAGCAGGGCGGAACGGTCTTGTTCGACACCCGCGACCAGTTCGCCAATGGCATTGGTGCGGATTCGACCAGCCCGGCGACGGAGCGGCTGCGCGACATCCTCGGCAACCTCAACGTGCCACCGCTTGAACCGGTGCCGTCGGATCACGTGCTGACCAAATCCTTCTACATTCTTCCGGAGTTTCCCGGCCGTTTTGCCGGCAGCCCGCTTTGGGTCGAGGCATCGCTCGAAGCCAGCAACACCGAGAACCGCCCGGTGCGCACCGGCGACGGCGTTTCGCCAATCATGATCACCGCCAATGATTTCGCCGGCGCTTGGGCCGTCGACGAGAATGGCGACCCGCTATTGCCGACGGTGCCTTCGGATCCGATGCAGCGCATCTATGCGCTGCGTGCCGGCGTCAACATCATGATGTACATGCTGACCGGCAACTACAAATCCGATCAGGTGCACGTCCCGGTGCTGCTCGAACGGCTGGGGCAGTAGACTATGAACTGGTCGCTCTCCTTCGAACCGCTCATCACCTGGCCACTGCTCGCAGTGGTTCTGGTGCCGCTGCTGCTGCTGGCGCTGGTCGGCCTTTGGTTTCGCCAGCGCGGCGCGGTCTTCCGCCTGGCAGCCCTGATTGCCCTGGCGGCGGCGCTGCTCAATCCGGTGTTCCTCGACGAAGAACGTGAGCCGCTGAAAAGCATTGTCGCCGTCGTCGTCGATCGCAGTCAGAGCCAGGATATCGGCGACCGCACCAAGCAGACTGACGCGGCGTTGGCCGGGCTTCAGCAGCGTCTCGGCCGCTTCAAGCAGTTCGACGTTCGTGTCGTCGAGGCCGGCAAGTCCGAAGCCGCTGACGAGCGCACCGAGACGCGGTTGTTTTCCTCGCTCGAAAATGCTTTCCGCGACGTGCCGCCATCGCGCATCGGCGGCGCCATAATGATCACCGATGGCGAGGTGCATGACGCGCCGTCCGGCGCACCCGATTTCAATGCCCCGCTGCACGCGCTGATTACCGGCAACGAGCATGAAAAGGACCGTCGCATTCGCTTCGAGAATGCGCCGCGCTTCGGCCTCGTCGGCAAGCCGCTCGACATGACCTATCGCGTCATCGCCACCAACAACGAAACCGGCCCGGTCGATGTCCGCGTGTCGGTCAATGGCGAGCAGGTATCGGTCGAGCACGCCAACATCGGCCAGGCGATGCCGCTGCAGGTGACCATTCCCAGCGCCGGGCGCAACATTGTCGAACTCGCCATCAACCACGAGCCGGGCGAACTCACCGACACCAACAACCGCGCCATCGCGCTGATCGACGGCATTCGCGAAAATCTGCGCGTATTGCTCGTTTCCGGCGAACCGCATGCGGGCGAGCGCACCTGGCGCAATTTGCTGAAATCCGACGCTTCGGTGGACCTCGTGCACTTCACCATCCTGCGCCCGCCGGAAAAGCAGGACGGCACGCCGATAAACGAATTGTCGCTGATCGCCTTCCCGACGCGCGAGCTGTTCGTCGAGAAGATCAAGGATTTCGACCTGATCATCTTCGACCGCTATCAGCACCGCGACGTACTGCCGATCCTCTATTACGACTATATCTCCGAATATGTCGAAAAGGGCGGCGCGCTGCTGATCGCGGCAGGCCCCGAATATGCCGGCGAAAGCTCGATCGCCCGCACGCCGCTGATGTCGGCGCTGCCGGCAATGCCGACCGGCGAGGTCATCGACAAGGCCTTCTATCCGCGCCTCACCGATACCGGCCAGCGTCATCCGGTAACGCGCGGGCTCGACGGCTCCGCGACCGAGCCGCCGCACTGGAGCCGCTGGTTCCGCACCATCGGCGTCGAGAACCCCGAGGGCGAGGTGGTGATGAAGGGCGCCGACAACCGGCCGCTGCTGCTGCTCGACCGCAAGGGCGAAGGCCGCGTCGGCATGCTTCTGTCCGACCAAGGCTGGCTGTGGGCGCGCGGCTTCGAGGGCGGCGGCCCCCATGTCCAGCTCTACCGGCGCATCGCCCACTGGCTGATGAAGGAGCCCGAACTCGAGGAAGAGCGGCTGACCGCCGACGGCCGCGGCATGGTGCTTGAAATCCGCCGCCAGACGATGAGCGACGACCCAGGCCCGGCGCAAGTCATCACGCCGTCCGGCAAGGCACTGATCGTCAGGCTCGAGAAATCCGAACCAGGCGTCTTCCTCGGCAGCGTCGAGACCAACGAAATCGGTCTCTATCAGGTCGGCAATGGCGACCTGACGGCATTGGCCCATGTCGGGCCGGTCAACGCCCCGGAATTCACCGACGTCGTCTCCACCGAGAACCGGCTGAAACCACCGGCTGAGGCAACCGGCGGCAGCGTTCGCCGGCTGGCGCCGGCCTCAGCACTTGGCACTCTCACCAGCACCGTCGCGCTGCCATCCGTAGTCCCGGTCCGTTCCTCGGGCGCTGCCTCCGGCGATGACTGGATCGGCCTGCGCACCACCGACGACAGCGTACTCAAGGCCGTCTCGCGCGTGCCGCTGTTCGGCGGCTTCCTCGGCCTCGGCCTGCTGCTTCTGGCGATGGGCTCGATGTGGTACCGCGAAGGGCGGTAACGCGGTTTATCCTTCTCCCCTTGTGGGAGAAGGTGGATTGGCGCGCAGCGCCAAGACGGTTGAGGGGTGCTGGACGGAGTGCCGTCCTTGCCAAGCTGGAACACCCCTCATCCGACCGAGCTTCGCTCGGCCACCTTCTCCCACAAGAGGAGAAGGAAGAAAGCGAACCGCCCTACTCCTCCGGCTCCGTCGTGAACATCAGCGGGTAGCCCTTGGCCTTGCCGGCATCGGTTGCCCGCGCCGCCTTGGTCTCGGCGACATCCCTGGTGAAGACGGCGACAACGCAGACGCCGCGCCGGTGCGCGGTGATCATTATCCTATGCGCCTGGTCTTCGCTGAGCTTGAACTCGGACTTCAGCACCGTCACGACGAACTCGCGCGGCGTGAAATCGTCATTGACCAGGATGACCTTGTAGAGCTTCGGCCGTTCGACCTTCGGCTTCGTGCTGGTACGGGGTTTTGTCGTGATTTCAGGCATTGGACCGGCAATTGCGTACGACAGCTTTGCGGTCATTTTGACATGGGCAAAAGCGGTCGTCCATTCAACCGCGCGCGATCGGCTTGCCGGCGAGCGCAGTTCACAAATCCGTGCCTATGTGGGAACTGCCGGCTGGCGTTCACCTGGGCGGTGTGGGCCGGGACTGGCCCTATTGTATGCACGCAACAAAAAGACGACCGCTCCAGGCAAATCGCAACTGGAGCGGTCTTCTCATAGGGTAGAAAGATGTCGCTTGATCAGGCCTTCGGAGCTGCCTTGACCGCGTGCTTCTTGTGCTTCTTGACGGTCTTCTTGGCAGCGACCTTCTTCACGGCCTTGGCCGGCGCAGCGGTCGTCGTTGTCGTCGCAGCCGGGGTGGTGGTCGCGGCATTGGCGCTGCTGGCGCCGAGAACCGGCATCGAGACGGCCAGCGCGATGGCGAGACCGAGGGCGGAGAGGAGGGACTTTTTCATGGCTTCACTTCCTTTTTGTGCAGATCGGATTGAGTGTCACTGAACGGGATCGATCGGTGTCACTCCAAGCAGCTTCAAAGCGTTCGCGAGCATCCGGATTCCCTGTGCCTGTTTCTTGTTGGCGCAGAACCGGTTTCCCTTTCTTTGAAGTGCTTTCGCCGCGGTGACCTGCGTTGCCGCGGCATGGGTTTCGAGGGCTTCGTCAAACTGGCGGTTCAGATCGATGCAACGCTCGCTGCGGGTGGTCGCCACCTTTGCATCGGCCGCCTTTGCATTGGCCACCTTCGCATCGGCCAGTTTTGCATCGGCCAGTTTTGCATCGGCATGTTCGACCGCGACCGTGACGAGCGAAATGGAAAGCAACGCACCCATCAGACTGATCGAGAACCTTTGCATTGGTCTGTCCGTAATCCCGTAACGCGTGTCGCAGCCGATGACCTGACCGCCACGGCACCACTTATGCCTTTGATTTTTTTCGGCAGTTTTTCCGGATTGTAGAATTTTGTTTCTGGATTGTTTCTGGGCAGCCCGGATCGGGCCGCCGATCTCCACTGGCCAACTTATGGCCTGAATTCTATCGTCTGGCTGACAGCCGAAGCAGCGCTTGGGCGATCCACAAATGACAGGTTCCCTGTGAAATCCGACCCCCACATCCTGATCGTCGACGACGACAAGGGCATTCGCGACCTGCTTCAGGAATTTTTCCAGAAGCGAGGGCTGCATACATCGGTCGCCGCCGACGGCACCGAGATGGAGACCATCCTACGCCGCGCCCAGGTCGACCTGATCGTCCTGGACGTCATGCTGCCCGGCAAGAGCGGGCTGGAGCTCTGCCGCGAGTTGCGCGCCAATTATTCGACGCCGATCATCATGCTGACCGCGGTTACCGAAACTACCGACCGCGTGGTTGGGCTGGAGATGGGCGCGGACGACTACGTACCGAAACCCTTCGATCCGCGCGAGCTGCTCGCACGTATTCGTGCCGTCTTGAGACGCCATGGCGCCGCCGAACCGCGACGCGCCGCCTCGCGGCAGATCTACCATTTCGCCGGCTGGACGATGGACTGTTCGCGCCGCCGGCTGATGGCGCCCGGCGACGTCAGGATCGAGCTGACGATGGCCGAATTCAATCTACTGCAGACCTTCGTCAAGAGCGCGCAACGCGTACTGAGCCGCGAGCAGCTGATCGAGCTGTCCGGCGGCGACAGCGGCTACAGCTTCGACCGCAGCGTCGACATTCTGGTCAGCCGGCTGCGGCGCAAGATGGAGGATGACCCGAAAACGCCGAAGCTGATCTTGACTGTGCGCAGCGGCGGCTACCAGTTCCTGCCTGAGACAACCGCCGAATGAGACGCATTCTGCCGCAAACGCTGCCGGTCTGGGTGCTGCTCATCGTCATCGCCGGCCTGCTGATCAGCCAGATCGCGACGCTCTACATCGTTTCGCGGGACCGTGCCGCCGCCAATGACGTCGTCGATCTCTATCGGCTGAACGACCGCGCCTTCTCGCTGGTACAGCTGATGCATGACGCCACCCCCGAACAGCGCAAGGCGACGGCCTCCGGCCTGTTCAACGCCACTTATGCGCTCACCGTTTCCAACACGCCCGCCGTTACTTCCTCGATAGCCGGCGACGACGAGCTGGCCGAATTGGAGGACATATTGGTCGGCCGGCTATCGAAGTTCGGCATCACCGACGCGCGGGTCCGCCGCGACCCGGCAACGCACGAAGCCGACGCTCCCGGCGGGACGGTCGCCGGTCCCGATATTGGCCAGGTCGAGCGCGACCTGCTGGTGCTGGCGGCCGATTTCGCCCAGAGCGACAAGCTGACCGCTTCGCTTCGCTTTGCCGACGGCCAATGGCTGAACTTCACCGAGCCGAACACGCCGGCCGGGCCGATACTGAGCTTCGATAGCCTGCCACTCTATGCCTTGATCGCCGGGCTGGTGGTGGCTTCCTCGATCTGGTCGCTGCGCCGGCTGACGGCGCCTTACCGGATGATGGAGACCGCGGTGAAGCGGATCGGCGAGGACCTGAAGAGCCCGCCGATCGCCGAGAGCGGCAGCCGCGAGGTGCGTACCGCGGCAAAGGCGGTCAATGCCATGCAGGCAAGACTGCGCGCCTACGTCGAGGACCGCGAGCATCTTGCCGCCGCACTGGCGCACGACCTGCGCACGCCGCTGACCAGGATGCGGCTGCGCCTCGAACTGCTGAGGAATTCGTCCGTGCGCGCCGCACTGGCGCACGACCTCGCCGACATCGAAGGCATTGCCAGCTCGGTTATCGACTTCGCCACTTTCGAGGTGACCGAGGAGAAGAGCGAGAGGATCGATTTCTGGTCGCTGGTAGAATCGATCGCCGACGGCTTCGACGAGGTCTCCTTCGACAATGAGGACGCGCGCTCGCGCGGCCTGATCTGCGTCGCGCAGCCGGTCGCGCTACGGCGCTGTGTCACCAACCTCGTCCAGAACGCGGTGAACTATGGCAAGAGGGCGCATCTCAGCCTGCGTCAATCAGGCAAGACAATCACGCTGGCGATCCATGACGAGGGTCCGGGCATCCCGCAAGCCGAGCTCGACGCCGTGTTCGGCTCGTTCGTGCGCCTGGAACAGTCGCGCAACCGTCAGACCGGCGGCCTCGGCCTCGGCTTGACCATCGCCCGCAACATCGCCCGTAGCGCCGGCGGCGAAGTCAGCCTGTCCAACCATCCCGATGGCGGCCTGATGACGGAGCTGCGCCTGCCGCTGGCGGTTTAGCTTGCGTATCGGGCTAAGCCGGCGTTCCTTCGCGCCCCCTCTGTTCTGCTGGACACCTCCTCCACAGGTGGGGAGATTGGCCGTCATCGCCGATTTCGCCAATTACAAACGTTGGAATGTGAGAGCCGTCCGCGAAGCCGCCGATCTCCCCCCAAGTGGGAGAGATGTCCGACAGGACAGAGGGGGGCGCGACAGAACTCGGCGTTTGGTCTTGGTTCTCTCCCCAAGGAGAAAAACTATCTTCGCAGCACCGCGCTCAACACATCCCTGACGCCGATGGCGCCGACGAAGCGCGACTGCTCGTCGAATAGCGCGACGGGTGCGGTCTGCGAGCGATGCATGGCCAGCATCACGGTCTTCAGCGAGGTGCCGGGATTGGCCCAGAATACCTGAGCCGTCTCCTCCGGCTGGGCTTCGACATCGGCGCAGGACACCCAGACCGCCGGCTTGCCGTCGCGCTCGGCCGCCGCCACCAGCCCATGCTCGTCGATCTTGAAACGCGTCGTCTTGCGCCGGTCGAGCCACACCCAGCCGTTCTCGCCATGTTCGAGGTCGCGTCGGTCGCGCATGACGTTCCACGCGGTCAGCACCGAGAGCGGGTTCACATTGGCGATGAAGTCGCGGACATAGTCGTTGGCGGGCCGCAGCACGATGTCTTCCGGCGCGCCTGTTTGCACGATGCGCCCGCCTTCCATGATGGTGATATGGGTGCCGATCTTCAGCGCCTCCTCGAGGTCGTGGCTGACGAAGATGATGGTCTTCTTCAGCTCGGCCTGGAGCTGCAGCAACTCGTCCTGCAGCTTGGTCCGGATCAGCGGATCGAGCGCCGAGAACGGCTCGTCCATGAGCAGGATCGGCGCCTCGGTGGCAAAGGCGCGCGCCAGGCCGACGCGCTGCTGCATGCCGCCGGACAGCTCATGCGCATATTTCTTCGACCACTGGTCGAGATGAACCAGCTTCAGTTGCCTGTTCACCCGCTCCTTGCGCTCGGCTTCGGGTACGCCGGCGAGCTCGAGGCCAAGGCCGACATTCTCCTCCACCGTGCGCCACGGCAGCAGGCCGAACTGCTGGAACACCATCGCCACCTGTTTCTGCCGCAGCCGCCGAAGCGTCGCCTCGTCGCAGGTGACGACGTCGACCGTGCCGTCGCCATCCTTGACCAGCACCTGGCCGCGCGAGACGACGTTCAGCCGGTTGACGGCTCTGAGCAGCGTCGATTTGCCGGAGCCGGAAAGCCCCATCAGCACCGAGATCTCGCCCTCGTTCACGGTGAGGCTGGCGCCGGCGCAGCCCAGTACGTTGCCGGTTTTTTCGAGGATCTCGGCTCGGGTGGCACCACTGTCGATCAGCGCCAGCGAGCCTGCCTGGTCGGCGCCGAAGACGATGTCGACATTCCTGAAATCGACGGCGACGGTCATTTCTTGCCTCCCACGCCGATGCGCGTCATCCGGTCGAGCACGATGGCGAGCACGACGATGGCGAGCCCTGCCTCAAGCCCGAGGTCGATCCTGCGCGAACCGAGCGCCCGGTTGATTTCCGTACCGAGGCCGCCGGCGCCGATCAGGGCGGCGAACACCACCATCGACAGCGACAGCATGATCGACTGGGTCAGCCCAGCCATGATGGTCGGCAGCGCTGAAGGCAGCTCGACCTTCCACAGCAGCTGGCGCTTGGTGGCGCCGAATGCCTCGCCCGCCTCGACGATCGATTTCGGCACCGAGGTGACGCCGAGATGGGTGAGCCGAACCGAGGTCGGGATGACGAAGATGATGGTGACGATCAGGCCGGGCGCGTTGCCGAGGCCGAACAGGGTCAGCACCGGGATCAGGTAGACGAAGGTCGGCAATGTCTGCATCAGGTCGAGCACCGGCAGCATGACGCGATACACCTTCGGCTTGTGCGCGGCCCAGATGCCGAGCGGCACGCCGATGGCCATCGACACGGCGGCGGCGGCGACCACCAGCACCAGCGTCTCCACCGTCTGCTTCCACAGGTTCTGGTTGAGGATGAACAGCAATCCGATGAATACCGCCAAAGCCAGGCCTTTCGAGCGCTGCAGGAAATAGGCGAGCAGAGCGATCAGCGCGATCAGCAGAACCGGCGGCAGCAACAGCAGCCCGTCGACGATGCCGTCGAGCAGGAAGTTGAGGCTGTTGGAAAAGGCCCTGAAGATGGTGTCGAAATTGTCGGTGAGAAAGCCGAAAAACGCCTTCCCCCATGCCCCGATGGGAATCTTGTAACTGACCAGGAATTTGGAGATCGGATCCATCTAGCCCCTCTTCTGCCGGCGCCGTCCTTCGCCGGACGGTCATCTTGTCACAGGATATGAAAAAGGGCAGCCATTTCTACCGTGGCTGCCCCTTGTCTCGTCATGCCAGATGGTCGGGTCAGCTTCCGAGCGCCGTTTTCACCGCAGCCGCCGCATCGCCGCCGTCGAAGGTGGTGACGCCGGCGATCCAGGGAGCGACCGCGTCCGGGTGCTTCTTCAGCCAGTCGGTCGCGACCGTATTGGCATCGCCGCCCTTCAGGATCGCGTCCATCATCTCGCCTTCCATGTCGAGGTTGAACTTCAGATTGGCGATGAACTTGCCGGCGTTCGGGCATTCGCTCATGTAGCCCTTGCGTACATTGGTATGCACGGTGGCAGCACCAAAGCCGCTATCTCCCATCCCCTCGAGGTAGGTGATCTTCATGGCGCCCATCACCGGATGCGGCGTCCAGCCGAGGAAGGCGATCCATTCATTGTTCTTCATCGACTGCTCGGCCTGGGTGAGCATGCCGGCCTCGGAAGATTCGACCAGTTCGAAGCCTTCGAGATTGGTCTTCGGATCCTTGATCATGTCGAGGATGATGCGGTTGCCGTCATTGCCGGCCTCGATGCCGTAGATCTTGCCGTCGAACTTGTCCTTGAACTTGCCGAGATCGGTCAGCGTCTTGACACCGGCATCGGCGACATAGGTCGGAACGACGATGCCGTAGCCGGCACCGCTGAGATTTTCGCTGACGGTCTCGACCGAGCCTTCGGCGGCATAGTCCTTGATGTCGTTGGTCATCGACGGCATCCAGTTTCCGAGGAACACGTCGAGGTCTTTGTTCTTCAGCGACGCATAGGTCACCGGCACCGAAAGCTGGATCACCTGCGGCTCGTAGCCGAGCGCCGTGAGCAGCACCGAAGCGACGCCGGTGGTCGCCTGGATGTCGGTCCAGCCGACATCGGACAGCCGCATCGTCTTGCAGCTTTCCGGATCGCCGGCGAAGGCCCCAGTCGTGGATAGAAAAGCCGCCAGGCCGAGGCCGGCGACGAATGAACTCATACGCGACATGAAAATTCTCCCATTTCAGTTCTCGGTGAAGCGAAGCGACGGTTTATCTCCGCCTTTGTTCCGTCAGCCAAACATCATTCTGCTGCGGTTTCAAGCACTAAGGCAATCACGAACAACGGCGCAGGCTGGCCGATCAGCGACACGCCCGCCGCTTTCCGGATGGAAGTCGTCTTTTCCCGGTGGAATGTAGGCGCTCCCCCTCCCCGCTTTGTTGCAACTCGGCTTAAAAGGACGGCATGGCCAAGCTGTACTTCCATTATGCGACGATGAATGCCGGCAAGACGACGATGCTGTTGCAGGCCTCGTACAATTACCGCGAGCGCGGCATGACGACGATGCTGTTCATCGCCGGCCACTACCGCAAGGGCGATACCGGGCTGATCTCGTCGCGCATCGGCCTGGAGAGGGAAGCCGAGATTTTCCGCGACGGCGACGATCTGTTTGCCCGGGTCGCCGAGCATCACGACCACGCCACGGTCCATTGCGTCTTCATCGATGAGGCCCAGTTCCTCGAAGAGGAGCAAGTCTGGCAACTCGCCCGCATCGCCGACCGGCTGAACATCCCGGTCATGTGCTACGGCCTGCGCACCGATTTCCAGGGCAAGCTGTTTTCCGGATCGCGCACCCTGCTGGCAATCGCCGACGACCTGCGCGAGGTGCGCACCATCTGCCGTTGCGGCCGCAAGGCGACGATGGTGGTGCGCCTCGGCGCCGACGGCAAGGTGGCGAAACAGGGCGAACAGGTGGCGATCGGCAAGGATGTCTATGTCTCGCTCTGCCGCCGCCATTGGGAAGAAGAAATGGGCCGCGCCGTGCCCGACGATTTCATCGGCTTCACCAAAACCTGACCAGCGCTATTGCTTTCATCCGACCTCCCGGCCGACATTCGTTCGCCAATCGCGCCATCGTGCGGCGCTTGTTTAAGGCCTGCTTCCTATTTCAGAACCTCTCAGCCAGAGCCGTCGGGGAGTTCCCATGCTTCGAGCCATTTCGTCTGCCGCTGCTTTCCTCATCGCCGGCGCTCTTGCCGCGCATGCCGACGGCGATGCCGCTCTCGGCAAGAAAGTCTTCAACAGATGCATGGCCTGTCATGAGGCAACGAGCGACCACGACAAGGTCGGCCCGCATCTGCTGGGTGTCGTCGGCCGCACCGCCGGCACCGCGGACAGTTATCTCAGCCGCTACTCGCAGGGGATGAAGGACGCCGGCGCCGCCGGCCTGGTCTGGGACGAAGCAAACCTCGCCGAATACCTGCGCGCGCCGCGGCAGAAGGTCCCTGGCAACAAAATGGCCTTCTCCGGCCTGACCAGCGACGACGACATCGCCAATGTCATCGCCTACCTCAAGGCCGATCCCAAGCCCTGAGCGTCGCTCCCCGACCTAAAGTCCAGCCGCGGTTGAAGCGGTGTCTGACCGGACGGCAGTTACACCGTAATCATTGCCTGACTATCCTGCGGTCGGCCTCCTGAAATTCTTTTGTTTTCCTGTAATCCCATGTCTTCCGTCTTTCATTCGCCAAACCCGGCACATATATTCGCGGCGGTTTGCGAAACGAAACCGATGCCGAAGCGGGAGGCCCCAATGGCGACATTGCAGAATTTCGACGCCGAGATTGCCAAGACCAAGCAGGTCGTTGAGGACATGCGCACCAAGATCGAGCAGTCCGGTACTGTGCTCGACACGCTCGCCACCGCCGACAAGAAGATCGGCGACGCCAATTTCGACATCGAGAATGCCCGCATCGAGGACGTGCTGAAGCAGCAGAAGGTGATGGAAGGCAATATCGCCGACCTGATTATCGGCCTCGAGGACGCCACCAACGTCTTCGGCGCCGAATTCGAGAGCATGAAGAACTACACCGGCTGGGAAAATTTCGTCGGTGTCTTCTCCAGCCAGCGCAAGCAGCGCCTGCGCACCGACCGCGTCCGCAACATGTCGCTGGCCGGCAATCTGCAGGAGCTGCTGGCGAAATCCGACACCATCGTCGGCATCCTCAAGGCGCAGAAGCAGGTTCTCGACACGCGCTACAAGACCTCCGAGGCCAGCCTGTCGCAGGTGATCGAGCGCCGCAAGACCACCATGTCCAATCTCGAGACCGTGCAGAAACGCATCGAAGAACTCAACCCGATGCTGCTCGACATCGAGAACAAGATCGCCGCCTCGACCAGCCAGAAGGAGCGCACGCAGCTTGAAGGCGAACGCTCGAAACTGGCCACGGAATACAACGAAAAGCAGGCCAAGGAGCAGGAATTGCTGGCCGAAAGCCAGACGCTGGAGCGCTACACCTCGATGTTCCAGACCTTCGTTGATTCGCTCAACAACCAGATCGCGGCGCAATCGACGCTGATCAACAAGCTGACCATCGATACCGAGCAGCGCATCGTGCTGTACAAGGCGCTGGAAGATTCGCTGAAGACCGCCGCCCAACAGGATGTCGCCCACAAGATCAACACGCTGGGCAGCCAGGTCGACAACACCGCCGAAGAGACCATGGCCGGCATTGGTGCCGCCTCGCAAAAGCACATCGGCGATCTGCTTGAAATGCACGAGAAAAACATGGTCGCCACCGCCGACATCCAGCGCCGCAAGAAGCTCGCCGACGATGCCTTCGCCCGCCGCTTCGACGATGTGATGAAGAAGCACAATTCGGCAAATTACGTGCAGTCGTAATTGCTGCACGTGCACTGCTCCCGAGGGCTGGCAGCATGACCCCCGAAAACGAAGCTGCGGCGCGCTATTTCTCGGCGATCGCGGCGGCACTTGGCGGCCTCGAAGTGTTCATGCGCGACGATCGCTCGCCGCTCTACCGGCACGGCATCGTCGCCAAGGTCGTCGCCGAATATATTGCGCGGCTCGACAAGTCGTTCTCGTGCTGGCGCAACCGGCTGGGCTTCACCGAGACGTTCCGCATCTCGCGCGCCGAAAGCGGTTTCCCGGTCTTCCAGAACCTGCTCGAACTGGAAAACGACCGGCTCCAGGCCGATGCGCGACTCGCCGTCATCCCTTCGGCCAGCGAGCTGCGCGAGGAAATGGCCGACTTCATCCTGCGCCACAAGGAATGTCCCGAAGCGCTGCAGAAGTCGATGGCCGAGCGGCTTTACCTCGAGGACGTCAAGAGCGAGACTACCTTCGGCCCGTTCACGCTGGCCCAGACGGTCAAGGTGTCGGTCAATCCGAAGACGTTGCGCCCCTATTATCTGGTCCACTGGGCCTGCTTCGACGGCAGCGCCAACCTGCCGCTTGTCTATATGGTGACGGTCGAGGATTCCTCGGACGACATGATCCGGCAGCTTGTCGACTCCAGCGGCAAACTTAATGAGAGGATCGACATTCCGCTGCCGGTCGACGGCTTGCTCAATCCCGAGCTTGCCCACCGTTTCGACGATTTCACCGAAAAGAATTCCGCCTACGCGCTGTCGCCGGCGACCATCGCGGTCAACCTCGACAAGGATTTCGAGCCGCTGCATCCCAAGCAACTGCGTCGCGTCGTGCTCGGCCCGTTCTATTCTGCAGGGATAACCGACAACAATTCGACGGTGAGCGAAGTGCTGGCCAAGGTGCGCAAGCCGGAAAACGCCTGGCTGCTGACCTGGACCATCCAGGAGGTCTTTTCCAAGGCCGAAAAGCCAGGCCGCAAGGGGCTGTTTTCGAGCGAAAAGACGACACAGGAATTCTTCATCAATACCGACGATCTCGAGGCCGCGCGGCAAGGCGTGTCCAACTACGAGAACCATGCGCTGATTCCGCACGAGGCCTATCAGGCGCTCTATGCCGCCGGCGAGGCGCAGAAGATCTTTTCGGGCTACAAGGTCCACATCCTGTCCAAAGGGCAGGTCATCAGCGACGTCTGACCGTCAAATCGCGGAGCATCCTCCATGGACACCGGCCTGACCACCATCCCGGAAGCGGCAATTGAAAAGCACCGTGCCACTGCGCAAAGTTTCATCACCCGCATCGTCGTGCTGGAGGACCCATCGCGCGAGTCCGGCACCGCGCTTGCCGGCACCAACCGCCGCTTCGTCTCTACCGTCTCGGTCGGCTCGGTGCGCCGCACGCGCGAGGTCGAGCTCTCCAAAACCGTCGCCGCCGTCCATTCCGACGACCAGTTGCTGACCATCCCGCAGCACACGCTGTTGTTTCGCGCCCGGCGCGGCACAGCGATAGCGCTGGCCATATCGGATGTCTTCGCCGAGGGCTCGGACCTCGAAAGTCTGCAGGCGAAAAACGCCCGCTCGCCGCTCGAAGGCGATGAAGCTGCCACCTTCAAGAAGCTGCTGTCGGCCTCTGCCTACATCTCCGCCTTCAGCCTTGCCTCCTATTTGTTCCAGCTGATCGACAGCGACGGCGAGGCGCCGAACGACACGCCCGAGCCGGACTTTCTGTTCGACACGCCACAGGATGCGGTGAAGTCGATCGTGGCCGGGCTCGACAGGGCGATAGCAGGTTCGAAGGACGATGCCGACCTGATGACCCGCGCCCGCGCCTTTGCCCGCGTCGCGATCGACGGGCTGTTGGCGCGAAAGGGCCGCTTCGACGGCATCGGTCCGTTCGAGAACGCGCATATCCGCATCGACGTCGACGATTTTACCCTTGACGGCTTCGACGTCGCGCCGGGTAAGCGGGCAAAGCCGCTGGTGATGACCTTCAAAAAACCGGAAGAGGTCGTCGGCAACCACATCGCCAAATACCAGTCGGTCAAGCTTGCCAAGATGCTGATGGCCTACGATTTCGAGCGTGAGCTGAACCCATTCGTCGAACTCGGCGGCTTCCTGTTCACCTTTATCGGCGATGGCGCGCCCGGCACCGGCAAGACAACCTTGATCCAGATGATCGCTGGTCTTCTCAATGGTTATTGCCAGGTCGCCGGCTATCCCTTCGCCTACGAGAATTTCGGCGTCGACCAGATCTCCTCCTACCAGGGCAAGTCGGGCCAGAACTGCCGCCAGTTCATCAACAATGTGCTGAACCCGCGCGTCATCGGCTTTGGCACCATCGACGATATCGACCAGGTGGCGGCACGCCGGTCCGACGACCGCGCCTCGGCCGGCCAGCAGGAAATCACCGGCGTCCTGATGGACGCCTTTGGAGGTGCGGCGACCGTGGTGCGCGGCAACTGCTCGTTCGGCATGTTTTCCAACTATCCCGAGAACGTCGACGACGCATTGCGCCAGCGCGCCGGCGCGCGCTGGCTGGTCGATGGCCCGCAGAGCCGCGACGACTACATCGACATCTTCGTTCTGCTCGCCGGCAAGAACCACAAGATCCCGCTCGGCGAGCACAAGCTCTACGCTGCCCAGGAAATCCAGCGCGCGGTGATGGAAGCCTACGAGGAGCATGAAAAGCCGCAGGAAGACGGGCTGATGAAGGTCTATGAGCGCTACATGAAGGAGAATGGCGCGCCGAAGACGATGGCTGACATCGGCACCTATCTGCACTTGATCAAGGATGCCGAGCCGCGCTTTACCGGCCGCGCCATCAAGAACGTTACCGATGCCATCAAGATGCGCGCCATGGACATCGAATTGCCGGACGAGTGGTTCGAAAAGCCGGAAGCCTTCATGCACAAGGGTTACGACGACAAGAAAGCGATGATCGAGGAGCTGCGCGGGCCATTCTCGATGGACATGGTCATGCAGGAGATCAACCGCTATGCGGATTCCGAATTCCGCTATTCCGACAAGTCCGATGATGCGGCGGTGACCAAGATGATCCGCGACACCCGTCTGCGGGAGCGTGCCGTCCGCGAGATCGAGGGGTTGAAGAAAAAGGGGCTGTGGAATGCGTGAGATGCGCCGACGCCACCTTCTCCCCGTGTGGGAGAAGGTGGCGTCGAAGGCGACGGATGAGGGGTATTCGTCAAGCTGGAACACCCCTCATCCGACCGAGCTTCGCTCGGCCACCTTCTCCCACAAGGGGAGAAGGAGCGTTCGCGCCCCTCATCCGCCCTTCGGGCACCGTCTCCCCGTGAACGCGGAGAAGGAATAATGGCCAAGAAACCCGATCTGTTGCGCGACAACGAGCTGATCTACGGCCGGCTGCTGACGATCGACGAGCCGCACCTGATCCAGCGCTACAACAAGGCGATGGTCGCGTTCGGCTTGAAGCCGACCAAGTTGAGAAGCTTCGAGATCGACCGCACTGGCTTCTCGCCGCAGGTCGCCGAGGAATGCGGCGACTACAGCTACCTCGATCCGAACGAGGTCAACCGCCGCTTCATCATCCTGACGCCGTCGCAGATCGACCTGCCGGTGGTGCACACGGCGTTCTCCAACACCTCGCTGCTGATGTACGAGTTCATGTCCAAGAACCAGCGCGCCATCGATGCGCTGACGATCAAGGACGTCATCTACGGCGAGATCGAGGATTCGGTCCCCAAGGTCGACGACATCGAGGACCTGCTGTCGATCAACCAGGTCGAGTTCAAGGTGCTGTCGGCCGAGGATGTGCTCGGCAAGGCCGCCGAGCTCGGCAAGCTGGTCGACCGGCTGAAGCAGGAGCCGGATGCCTGGCGCGACAACGCCATGCTGGCCCACATGGTCGAGCTGGCGAAGGTCTGCGGCGACATCCGCGAGAATGCGCTGGTGCCGGACCAGGTGATCTTCCGTCACAATGCCTATTGGACCAGCCATTTCGGCGGGCTCTATGTGTTCGTCGATCCCGACGTGACGACGGTGATCAGCGACCCCGCAGCGCCCGGTTTCCGCCGCTCGCGGCCGTGGCAGGTGAGTTACCTTTCGATCCACGATGCCGACAAGGTGTTCAAGTTCCTCGCCTCGACCGGCCGCATCGAGCTGCCGCGCGCCTCATGGATCGAAACCTCCGGTTATCTCGAGCATCGCGCCGAAATGGTGGTGCGCGCGCTGATCCGCGACGCCGATCCCGACCGCAATCTGACCGACGTCGACAAGGTCTGGCTGCAGACCTGGATCCACGGCCATACCGATCTGATCACCAGGGACGGCAATTTTCCCTTCCTCAACGCCGCCAAGCGCGAGATCGCCCAGCTCGGCCATCTCAAGATCGAGGACGTGTTCCCGCAGCAGCGCTTCCTGGTCATCCGCGCCAAGCCGGACCATGCCGACGCCTGGCTGACCAACCAGCTGATCTCGGACTTCGTGCCGCAGGACTTCGTTTCGCGTTACGTCTTCAACAAGCCGGGCTTCTACAGGGACTATGAGGGCTTCAGCGACGCCTGGCGATCGCATGTTGTGGACGTTCTGAAAACCACATATCTGAAGGACAAGGTGGCGTTTCGCACACGCCTCTACGGCTTGACTGACTGAGGGGTGACATCGCCATGCTTGATCCGATCGTGAGTTTCTTCACCCGGATTTTCCAGTGGATTGGCCGCGGCATCGGCCTGCTCATCGGCGCGATCCTGTGGCCGTTCCTGTGGGCGGGGCGCTGGTACACGCAACGCGGCTGGATCCTGAAGGCGGTGCTCGGCCTGGCTGTGCTCGTGCTGATCGGTCTCTATGTCAACTTCTTCTACGCCACCCAGTGGTGGAACAATTTCGACCCGAATTACGTCGACAAATACACGTTCGAAAAACGCAACAGCTCCGCCGGTGAACAGGTTTCCGCCGGCGCCGGCACCGACACGGCCAAGACCTGCGGAAATTCAGCCATTGCCCAGGTTGCGGCCGACCTGACCGACTTCAACGTCAACCAGAATGCCTGGGTGTCGTCGATGATTCTTTACAAGCTCGGCCTGTTCGGCATCGACTGGGATCACACGCCGTTCATGGACAACAAGGCTTCGTTCCAGCGCGGCATCAACCAGGCGGTGCGGCGCACGGCGACCGAGCTTGCCGATAATCTCGGCCGCGTCCGCACCACCTCGCAGATCGACGCCGACCTGCAGGATGCCCGCGGCAATCTGCAGTTCGACGAGGAAACCTGGTATTTCGGCTTGAACCCGTTCGGCCCCAAGACGCCGACGCCGAGCTACTATCGCGACGCGGTGCGCAAGCTGCGTTCCTTCAACGCCCGCCTCGCAGCCTGCCAGGCGACGTTCGATGCCCGCGCCGACAATCTCAAGCAGTATATCGACCGCATCTCGTCCGACATCGGTTCGACCTCGGCGATCCTCAAGGAGCGTGCCGAAAACCACAATAATGGCTGGTTCGACACTCGCGCCGACGACCGCTTCTGGTTCGCCTATGGCCAGCTCTATGCCTATTACGGGCTGATGAAGGGCGCACAGGCCGACTTCGAGGACGTCATCAAGGAAAAGCACCTGCAGAACCTGTGGGATACGATGGACGCGCAGTTCGTCTCGGCACTGCGCATCCAGCCCTTCATCATCGCCAATGGCCGCGAGGACGGCTGGCTGTTGCCGACACATCTGACGACGATGGGCTTTTACATACTCAGGGTGCGCTCGAACATGGTCGAGATCAGCAACGTCCTGACGCAGTAGCGGATCGTCCCGCACGGCCGGCGCTGGTGAATTTGCGCCGTTGCTTCTGTCGCTTTTCGCGTATTACGCGGCTGTTTTGAGACGGCGGAACCGCGCCTGCTCTGGCTTCTATACGGCGCGGCAACCGGCGCGAAAAGAACCTGTAGCAGGGCAGCCGGCCGCAGAGGCATTTTCTTCGTAGGAAACATAGTTGCATGAAAGTTGACGCCGCGGCAGCGACAGGGGTAGAACATGCCCGCGCCTGCAATGCCGGGCTATTCTTGCGACCACACTAGTCAAATCCGTCCAATTCAGAGGGAAGTCGTCCATGGCCGAAGTGAAGTCCGACATCGAGATCGCGCGCGGCGCCAGGAAGAAGCAGATCCAGGAGATCGGCCAGAAGATCGGCATTCCGAGCGAACATCTTCTGCCCTACGGCCACGACAAGGCGAAGATCTCGGCCGAGTTCATCAAGTCGGTGAAGGGCAACAAGGATGGCAAGCTGATCCTCGTCACCGCCATCAACCCGACACCGGCCGGCGAAGGCAAGACGACGACGACGGTGGGCTTGGGCGATGGCCTCAACCGCCTCGGCAAGAAGGCCATCGTCTGCATCCGTGAGGCTTCGCTCGGACCGAATTTCGGCGTCAAAGGCGGTGCCGCCGGCGGTGGCTACGCGCAGGTCGTGCCGATGGAGGACATGAACCTCCACTTCACCGGCGATTTCCACGCCATCACCACCGCCCATAATCTGCTGTCGGCGCTGATCGACAACCACATCTACTGGGGCAACGAGCTCGGCATCGACACCCGCCGCGTCGTCTGGCGCCGCGTCATGGACATGAACGACCGGTCGCTGCGCGAGATCATCTGTTCGCTCGGCGGCGTCGCCAACGGTTTCCCGCGCGAGGCCGGTTTCGACATCACAGTCGCCTCGGAAGTCATGGCCATCCTGTGCCTGTCGACCGACCTGAAGGATCTGGAAAAGCGCCTCGGCGACATCATCGTCGCCTATCGTCGCGACAAGTCGGCCGTCTATGCCCGCGACCTCAAGGCCGACGGCGCCATGGCCGTACTCTTGAAGGACGCCATGCAGCCCAATCTCGTGCAGACGCTGGAGAACAACCCGGCCTTCGTGCATGGCGGCCCCTTCGCCAACATCGCGCATGGCTGCAACTCCGTCGTTGCCACGACGACGGCGCTGAAGCTTGCCGACTACGTCGTCACCGAAGCCGGTTTCGGCGCCGATCTCGGTGCCGAAAAGTTCTTCGACATCAAATGCCGCAAGGCCGGCCTGAGGCCCGCCGCGGCGGTCATCGTCGCCACGGTTCGCGCCATGAAGATGAATGGCGGCGTCAAGAAGGAGGACCTCGGCAAGGAGAACGTCGAGGCGGTCAAGAAGGGATGTGCGAATCTCGGCCGCCACATCGAGAACATCCGCCAGTTCGGTGTGCCGGCTGTGGTCGCCATCAACCATTTCTACTCCGACACAGAGGCCGAGATCCAGGCGATGAAGGATTACGTCGCCTCGATGGGCGAAGAGGCGATCCTGTGCAAGCACTGGGCCCAGGGATCGGCCGGTATCGAGGAACTGGCCAAAAGAGTCGTGGCGTTGGCCGAATCCGGCGCGTCGCAATTTGCCCCGCTGTATCCCGACGCCATGCCGCTGTTCGAGAAGATCAACACCATCGTCCAGCGCATCTATCGCGGTTCCGAAGCGATCGCCGACAAATCGGTGCGCGACCAGCTCCACGCCTGGGAGCACGCCGGCTACGGTCATTTGCCGGTCTGCATGGCCAAGACGCAATATTCCTTCTCCACCGATCCGAATCTGCGCGGCGCGCCAACCGGCCACACCGTGCCGGTGCGCGAGGTCAGGCTGTCTGCCGGCGCCGGCTTCGTCGTCATCATCTGCGGCGAGGTGATGACCATGCCCGGCCTGCCCAAAGCGCCATCCTCGGAAAAGATTTTCCTGAACGAAATGGGCCAGATCGAAGGCCTGTTTTAGGGATAATCAATGCTCGAACGGCAAAGGGCGCCGCAACGCTGCGGCGCCCTTCTGCCTGTTCGCAACAGTCTCCTACGCCGCGCTTCGCGCCAGCGCGCGCTGGTTGGAGGCATAGGGTGTGTCGTGCTGGGGTACCACGCCGGTCTTCAGACAATCGATCCACTCGGCGGTCTTGAGAACGGCAGCGAAGCGCGACTGCAGGACGATCGTCACCACGCGATGGATTTCCTCCCCCGAAGCGTAGCCGGCGCTGTTGGCGTACGGCAATGACCCCGTTGCGTCCGACAGGAACTCGACCTCAAAACCCATATGCACGGCGTGGATGACCGTCGACAGGTCGCAATTGTGCGTCATGTAGCCGATGACCGTGATCGTATCGATAGAGTTGGCGCGCAGCCACTCCTCGAGGTCTGTGCCGGTGAAGGCGCTGGGCAAGTTCTTTTCGATGTAGTGGTCACGGTTTCGCCTGGCGATTTCCGGGTGCAACTCGGCGCCATGGCTGCCCTTGGCGAAGACCGGTGAGGTTTCCGGCGCCAACTGTTTGATGACCACCACCTTGACGCCAGCCTCGGTGGCCGCGTCCATCGCTCGCGCTACATTGACGACGCTGTCGCGGAACGGCGGATGCTGGATGGCGAGGTTGCCGCCGTCATAGTCGTTTTGAACATCGATGACGATGAGGGCGCGGCGTGGAGCTTTGCCTTTGGCTGGTTGCGACATGGGGTTTTCCTTTCCCGTTGGACATTGACGGGCGGACGATAAGCTCGGCACCGGATTGCAAAAAGTGTCCCGATTGACATTATTCGAAAGAATTGGGACAATCGGCCTCACCCGTTGCCGGAGCTCCCATGACCGATGCTGCCGTTGCCGCCATCGCCTTCGATGGCATCAGCCCGTTTCATCTCTCCGTGCCGTGTCTCGTGTTCGGCGCGGATCGCACGGAGCTCGGCCTGCCGCGCTTCGACTTCCGGGTCTGCGCGATTGAGGACGGGCCGATCCGCACCGATGCCGGGCTGACCATCAGCGTCCCGCACGGGCTTTCCGCGCTCAATGACGCCGACATCGTCATCGTGCCAAGCTGGAAGGATCTCGGGAGCTCGCCTCCAGCCGCATTGATCGACGCGTTGCTTGGCGCGCACGAGCGCGGCGCGCTGATCGTCGGACTGTGCTTGGGAACGTTCGCTGTTGCGGCGACCGGACTGCTTTCGGGGCGGCGAGCGGCGACGCACTGGGCCTACGCGGATCAGCTGCAGGAACTCTATCCCGACATTCTCGTCGAACCGGAAGTGCTCTACATCGACAATGGCGATGTCGTGACATCCGCCGGCGTCGCCGCCGGGCTCGACTGCTGCCTGCACGTCGTACGGGCTCGTTACGGCGCCGAGGCGGCACTTCGCCTTGCCCGGCAGATCGTGCTTTCTCCGCATAGGCAGGGCGGGCAGGCGCAATTCATCGAACGTCCCATCGCCAGGACCGGCAATGCGGACCGCTTTACCCAGGCTCTCGAAACGGTGCGCAAAACCCTGGGTGATCCGCACAGTCTGGACAGCGTTGCCGGTCTCGCTGGCCTCACCCGCCGGACGTTCACGCGCCGTTTCCAGAAAACGATCGGCACAAGTTTCGGCGACTGGCTGACCGACCAGCGCGTCCAGCTGGCGCAGCAGCTGCTGGAAGCAACGGAAAAATCGATGGACACGGTTGCCTTCGAGGCCGGCTTCGGCAGCGCTACCTCGCTGCGCCAGCACTTCGCAGCGCGCCTCAGAACCTCGCCGGCGCAGTACCGGCGCGAATTCTCGAGGAGTGCTCAGGAGGAGCGCGTGGCGCACATGCCGAGGTGAAATTCGGCTCGCGCTCGACGTTGGACTGCCATCTGGCCCGAGTCGGCTATCTTTTCTCTCGAAGCGATTGCCCTGCTCTCGATCCTGTCGTGCTTGAAAGGCTCTGCGTCATCTGTCATATATTAAAGCGACAGATGACGCGAAGAGGCTCGCCGTGGTGATGGCATTGGAAAAGGCTGCGCCAGCAGCAAAAAACAATGAACTTCAGAAGGTGGCGAAATTGCTAGGCGGCAGCCGCATTCTGGCAAGGCGCCTCAGCAGCGCTTTGGATGCCCACGAGTTGCTTCTGCACGGCCTGCCGGCTTCAGCGCTGGACCATCTTATCGGGCAACTCGTCTTCATCCAGAAGACCGATTCGCTGGAGAAGGCCGTCGGCATGAGCCTGCGCACCTACCAGCGCCGCAAGGATGCTCCGTCCAAGCCGCTCAGTCGGGACCAGAGCGGACGAACCTGGAAGTTCGCGGAGATCCTGTCGAAAGCGACCGACGTGTTCGGTTCGCAGGCGGAGGCAGAGCAATGGCTGGAGCGGTCGGCGATTGGGCTCGACCAGCGTCGTCCAATCGACCTTCTGGCGACGCCGGCGGGGATCGAGCTTGTAGAAGACTATCTGGAACGGCTTGAATATGGCGTTTATGCATGACGCCGCTGCCGGCGGCGCTTGGTGGCTCCGACCTCATCGGATGGCGCCTCGATCAAGTCGCGTTTGCGTCTACATGGGATAGTGGCGAGGGCGCATACAGGGTGGGCGGACGCTGGAACAGCAAGGGCGTGCGCGCCGTCTACTGCTCGATCGATCCGTCGACTGCGATCCTCGAGGTTGCGGTTCATAAGGGCTTCAGGGCGCTCGACACGATAGCGCATGTCATGACGGCAGCGATCGTCAGCGATGTCGCGGATGTGCATATCGTCGACCCCGCCGCCGTGCCCAACCCTAATTGGTTGCGCCCGGGCATTCCGAGCTCCGGGCAACAGGCGTTTGGCGACGATCTTCTGCAACTGCACCGGTTCGTGGTGATTCCTAGCGCGGTATCGCAGCGTAGCTGGAACCTGATCTTCGACGCGAGCCTCGCCAGAGGGGCATACGCCATGAAGACCCAGGAGGCGTTTGCGCTCGACACACGGTTGCATCCACCTCCGGCCAAGTGAAACAGCCGCCCATGTCCATCAGAACGAGGACGTGACCGGCGACAGAAGCACGGTGCTCAGCTGTTGCTGACTACGCGTGCCGGATTGCCGACCACCGTGGTGTTCGCCGCCACGTCGCGCGTCACCACAGCACCGGCGCCGACGATAGCGCCATCGCCGATCCTGACCCCGCCGAGGATGATGGCACTGCCGCCGATCCAGGCATTGTCGCCGATCTCGACCGGCTTGGCGATCTCCAGCCCTGCCCGTCGCCCGGCAGCCTCCTTGTGGTGCTCGGCGCAATAGATCTGCACATTGGGGCCGAGCAGCGTTCCCTTGCCGATGTGCACTGGCGCCGTATCGAGAATGATGCAGCCGGCATTGAGAAAAACGCGGTCGCCGAGAAAGATGTTGAAGCCATAAGCGCAGTGGAACTGCGCCTCGATCCGGGCGCCCTCGCCCGCAGCGCCGAGCAGCGTCCGCAATCCAGGCCCGATGTCGCGACGCTGCCGGGGCGGCAGGCTGTTGTGCTCAAACACCGCGTCCCGCGCCGTGATGCGCAACGCCTCCAGTTCCGGATCAAGGCAGCAATACCACTCGCCCGCCGCCATTTTCATGCGTTCGCTTCCGGCCAAGGCTGCAACTCCAGTTTCAACTTTGCCAAAGCACAAGTGGTGAAAATACGGAAGCGCCGGCGGCGACACCACCTCTGGTCAAATACCGGACCTATGGTAGCCTGCCCTCTCGGATATGTCCCAAGCCGGCCATCGAGGGATCAATCATGCTGTACATTCTTGCCCTCCTGATTGGCATCGTTGCCGGGCTTCGCGCCATGACCGCGCCCGCCGCGGTCGCCTGGGGCGCCTGGCTTGGCTGGTTGCCGGTCGCCGGCACCTGGGCGAGCTTCATGGGCCACTGGATCGCCGTCGGCATCTTCACCATCCTGGCCATCGCCGAACTGGTCACCGACCAGCTGCCCTCGGCGCCGAGCCGCAAGGTGCCGCAGCAATTCGGCACGCGCATCGTCTTGGGCGCTTTCACCGGCGCGCTGATCGGCGCCACCGGCGGCGCCATCATCGGCGGCCTGATCGCCGGCGCCATCGGCGCGGTGATCGGCACGCTGGGCGGTGCCGAGGCGCGCAAGCGCCTGGCCGCCGCCTTCGGCAAGGACCCGCCCGCCGCCTTCATCGAGGACGCGGTGGCGATCGTCGGCGGGCTTCTGATCGTGGCGGCGGTGGCATGACGGCAAAGACATTCGACGCCATTATCGTCGGTGCCGGGCAGGCCGGCCCACCGCTCGCCGGCCGGCTGAATGCGGCCGGCATGAGCGTGGCGCTGATCGAGCGAAAGCTGGTCGGCGGCACTTGCGTCAACACCGGCTGCACGCCGACCAAAACGATGGTGGCAAGCGCCTATGCCGCGCATCTCGCCCGCTCCGCCGCGGATTACGGGGTGACGCTGTCCGGTCCCGTCGGCGTAAACTACAAGGCGATCAAGGCGCGCAAGGACAAGGTCTCCAACGACGCCCGCGGCAATCTCGAAGACTGGATTGCCGGCATGGACAAATGCACGCTCTATCGCGGCCATGCGCGCTTCGTAAGCGCCAACACGGTGCGCGTCGGCGACGATCTGCTGAGCGCCGAAAAGATATTCCTCAACACCGGCGGGCGCGCCTCGGTACCCGACCTGCCCGGCATCGACGGCATCTCTTACCTGACCAATTCCTCGATGATGGATCTCGACGTGCTGCCGCGCCATCTCATCGTCGTCGGCGGCAGCTATGTCTCGCTCGAATTCGCGCAGATGTTCCGCCGCTTCGGTTCCGAAGTCACGGTCATCGAAAAAAGCCCGCGTCTGATCGGTCGCGAGGACGAGGATGTCTCGGACGCCATTTTGTCGATCCTCGAAAACGAAGCCATTGCCGTCCATCTCGGCGCCGACGACATCCGCTTCGCCAGGCGAGGCAACGAAATCGCCGTGACCTTCTCGCCAGGCAAGGCGGCTGCGGTCGGCTCGCATGTGCTGCTGGCGCTCGGCCGCACGCCAAACACCGACGATCTCGGCCTCGACAAAGCCGGCGTCGAGGTCGACAAACGCGGCTTCATCGTCGTCGACGACCAGTTGCGCACCAGCGTGCCCGGCATCTGGGCGATGGGCGACTGCAACGGCAAGGGCGCCTTCACCCACACCTCGTACAACGATTACGAGATCGTCGCCGCCAACCTGCTCGACAACGATCCGCGCAAGGTCAGCGACCGCATCGAGGCCTATGCGCTCTATATCGACCCACCACTCGGCCGCTGCGGCATGACCGAAGCCGCGGTAAGGAAATCCGGCCGCCGCGCCTTGGTCGGCCAGCGGCCAATGACCCGCGTCAGCCGTGCAGTCGAAAAAGGTGAGACGCAAGGCTTCATGAAGATCCTGGTCGATGCCGACACCAGGGAGATCCTCGGCTGTTCGGTGCTCGGCCCGGGCGGCGACGAGGCGGTGCACTGCGTACTCGACCTGATGTATGCCAAGGCGCCGGTCAGCACGCTGGCGCGCGCCGTGCACATCCACCCGAACGTCTCGGAGCTTCTGCCGACCATCGCCCAGGAACTCAAGCCGCTGGTGTGACGGCCGGGTAGAATCGTGCGCCCATGGCGGCGGCGGCTGGACCAATCGACAGCCCAGCGGCAAAAGGGCATGTGTTCCGCCTCTTCTCCCGGAGGCATCCCATGCAGAAGTCCATCGAACGCGTCGCCGGCGACAGCGAAGGCGTTTCCTACGAATTCCCCGTCTTCCGCTTCGCCGGAACGGACAAGACGGCGCCTTCCGCCTATCTGCAGGCCGCACTTCATGCCGGCGAATTGCCGGGTGTCGTCGCCATCGACACGCTGATGCCGATGCTCAGCAAGGCGGAAGCCGAAGGCCGCATCACCGGCAACATGACCGTCGTGCCCTGGGCCAATCCGATCGGCCGCGCGCAATATCTCTACGGCGACCATCAGGGCCGCTTCCATCTGGGCACGCGCACCAATTTCAACCGTGGCTTTCCGCGGCTCGCCGCGCCCGACCTCACGCTGCTGCCGGCGCACGGCACGGTCGACCAGCGGTTGAAGACGCGGCTGCTGCAGCTCTCCATCGGCCACGACATCGTGCTCGACCTGCATTGCGACGATGAGGGCCTCGCCTATCTTTACGTCCACACCAGCCTGTGGCCGGCCATGGCGGACTGTGCGGCGGCCATGGGCGTCGATGCGGTGATGCTGTGGCACGAAGACCCCGACGGCACCTTCGAAGGCGCTTCGATCATGCCGTATCAGAACGTCCCGGCCGACGTGGCGCGCCTCCACCGGCGCGTCGCCACTACCGTCGAATATCGCGGCATACTCGATGTCGACGGCGCCCTCGCCGGCGCCGATGCCGAAGGGCTCTATCGGCTGCTGGTGGCGCGCGGCGTCATCCAGGATCAGGCGCTGCCCGCGCCTGGCAGCTTCGTTGGGCTCGTCGCGCCGCTCGAAAACATCGAGATGATGCCGGCGCCCCGCTCGGGCGCGGCCCTCTACGACGTGAAGCCGGGCGACCGCGTTACCAAGGGTGCGCGCCTTGCCACCATCGTCCACGCGCCCGGCGAGCCCGACGGCCGCACGGAAGTGTTGGCGCCGCAGGCGGGCCTCGTCCTGACGCGGCGTTCCCGCCGCATCATTCGCGCCGGCGAAGACCTCTTGAAGCTGGTCGGCGACCGGACGAGCGCCGATGCAAGGTCGGGAACGCTGGAGGACTGACGCACCCCGCCAGGCTACCCCGAAATCGCCTGTCGCGCCTTGGCCTCCAGCCATTCGGCCATCTGCCGGTACGGCACCGGACCATGGCTCACGCGGGCGACGCCGAGTTCGGCAAGCCTCTGGCGCGGCGGCACATGCGCCAGGGCAACGCAGAGTCTAGGCAGGACTGCCGGTCTTGGCCATGTGCTGGGTTGCGAAAGCGGCAGCCACCCCACAGACTTTCAAACCTGTTGCGCATACCGCTTTTCGCGGCTATGGATTTCGCCATGAACATGCGCTCGATCAAGACCATTTGGTGGTGGGCTCGCTGACAGCGGCCTGTTCGAACGCGTTCGCGTGACAATAGAGGGTGGCCGCAGCGGAATGTCCGGGCGGCCATTTGTTTTTTCAAGCCATTCCCGGGTCCGTTGCCCCAAAGACGCTGATGGAGACGGCAATGACGACGAAAATTCTGGAGAATGGCGCCGAGCGCTTCGTCACGGCGGGTGGCGTGGCGATTACCCGCCAGCGCCATGACCGGCCTTACGAGGGGGCGATCGACGGCTATGTCGATGGCCTGAATTCGCGCCGCGGCGCCGTGTTTTCCTCGAATTACGAATATCCCGGCCGCTATACGCGCTGGGACACCGCCATCATCGATCCGCCGCTGGTGATCTCGGCACACGGCCGCGCCATGCGCATCGAGGCCTTGAACAGCCGTGGCCAGGTGCTTTTGCCGGTGATCGGCACGGTGCTTGCCGGTCTTGACGACGTCACGATCGCCGAGACGTCCAACAAACTCATCCGCCTCGAGGTCGCCAAGCCCGATCGTATCTTCACTGAAGAGGAACGCAGCCGCGTTCCCTCCGTCTTCACCGTGCTGCGCGCCATCACGGCTTTGTTCAAGACCGAGGAAGACGCCAATCTCGGCCTCTATGGCGCCTTCGGCTACGACCTCGCCTTCCAGTTCGATCCGGTCGACTACAAGCTCGAGCGCAAGCCAAGCCAGCGCGATCTCGTGCTGTTCCTGCCCGACGAGATCCTCGTCGTCGACCACTATTCGACCAAGGCCTGGACCGACCGCTACGACTATTCCGGCGATGGCTTCTCGACCGAAGGCCTGCCGCGCGACGAAATCGTCGAGCCGTTCAGGACCGCCGACCGCATCCCGCCGCGCGGCGACCACGAGCCCGGCGAATATGCCAAGCTGGTGCGCAAGGCGATGAAGAGCTTCGAGCGCGGCGACCTGTTCGAAGTGGTGCCGGGGCAGATGTTCTACGAACGCTGCGAAACCCAGCCCTCCGAGATTTCCCGCAAGCTGAAGAGCATCAACCCTTCGCCCTATTCCTTCTTCATCAATCTCGGCGAGGGCGAATATCTGATCGGCGCCTCGCCGGAAATGTTCGTGCGCGTCAACGGCCGCCGCGTCGAGACCTGCCCGATCTCCGGTACCATCAAGCGCGGTGACGACGCCATCTCCGACAGCGAGCAGATCCTGAAGCTGCTCAATTCGAAGAAGGACGAATCCGAACTCACCATGTGCTCGGACGTCGACCGCAACGACAAGTCGAGGGTCTGTGAGCCGGGCTCGGTGCGCGTCATCGGCCGCCGCCAGATCGAAATGTACTCCCGCCTGATCCACACCGTCGACCACATCGAGGGGCGGCTGCGCGAAGGCATGGACGCCTTCGACGCCTTTCTGTCGCATGCCTGGGCGGTCACCGTCACCGGCGCGCCGAAATTATGGGCCATGCGCTTCATCGAGCAGAACGAGAAGAGCCCGCGCGCCTGGTATGGCGGGGCGATCGGCATGGTCAATTTCAACGGTGACATGAACACCGGCCTGACGCTTCGCACCATTCGCATCAAGGACGGCATCGCCGAGGTGCGCGCCGGCGCCACGCTGCTCTTCGACAGCATTCCCGAGGAAGAAGAAGCCGAAACCGAACTGAAGGCATCCGCCATGCTCTCCGCCATCCGCGACGCCAAATCAGGCAATGCCGCCAGCACCGAACGCAGCACCGCGCGTGTCGGCGACGGCGTCAACATCCTGCTGGTCGACCACGAGGACAGTTTCGTCCATACGCTCGCCAACTATTTCCGCCAGACCGGCGCCAACGTCTCGACGGTGCGCACGCCGGTGCCGGACGAGATCTTCGACCGGCTGAAGCCAAACCTGGTCGTGCTGTCGCCCGGCCCCGGCACGCCGAAGGACTTCGACTGCGCCGCCACCATCAAGCGGGCCCGTGCGCGCGACCTGCCGATCTTCGGCGTCTGCCTCGGGCTGCAGGCGCTGGCCGAGGCCTATGGCGGTGAGCTGCGCCAACTGCACATCCCGATGCATGGCAAGCCGTCGCGCATCCGCGTGTCGAAGCCGGGCATCATCTTCTCCGGCCTGCCCAAGGAGGTGACGGTCGGCCGCTATCATTCGATCTTTGCCGATCCGGTGCGGCTGCCCGATGGTTTTGTCGTCACCGCCGAGACCGAGGACGGCATCATCATGGCCTTCGAGCACCGCAAGGAGCCGATCGCCGCAGTGCAGTTCCACCCGGAGTCGATCATGACGCTCGGCCACAATGCCGGCATGCGCATCATCGAGAACATCGTCGCGCACCTGCCGCGCAAGGCCAAGGAAAAGGCCGCTTAATTCGAGGGCTCAGTGTTGGGATCTTTTCCCCAGTGACCGCGGCGGAAATCAAAGCCGCCGCCAGGCAGAAGGTCGCCAGCCTCGCCTTCTGGTCGATCGTCGTCGCCTGCGTCGTGCTCGGCCTGAAGCTGGTGGCCTGGTACGTCACCGGTTCGGTCGCGCTTTATTCGGACGCGCTGGAATCGATCGTCAACGTCATTGCCTCTGCCGCCGCCTATTGGGCGATCCAGGTCAGCTACAAGCCAGCCGACCAGGACCATCCGTTCGGTCACCACAAGGCCGAGTATTTCTCGGCCGTCCTCGAAGGCGTGCTGATCGTGCTTGCCGCCTTGCTGATCCTCAATGAGGTCTGGTGGTCCTGGCAGCATCCTGCGCCGCTGGAAAAGCCATGGACCGGCCTTGCCGTCAATGGCGTCGCAACGGTCATCAACGCCGTCTGGGCCATGACGCTGATCCGCACCGGCCGAAGCGAAAAATCGCCGGCTCTCGTTGCCGACGGCAGGCACATCATGACCGACGTGGCGACCTCGGTCGGTGTGTTCATCGGCCTGGTCGGCGCCGTGCTGACCGGCTGGCAGGTTCTCGATCCGGCTCTTGCGGTGATCGTGGCGCTGAACATCCTGTGGCAGGGCTGGCACGTCATCGGCTCGTCGATGAACGGGCTGATGGACCGCGCCGTCGACACCCAGGAACATATCCGCATACGCGACATCATCTCGGCCAATTGCAAGGGCGCGCTCGAGGTCCACGACCTGAAGACGCGCATCGCCGGCCGCGCCACCTTCATCGAGTTCCACCTGGTCGTCGACGCCGACATGTCGGTCGGCGCCAGCCACGTCATCTGCGACCGCATCGAAGACGCGCTGCAGGCCGAAATCCCTTCCGTGCGGGTCATCATCCATGTCGAACCCGACGACGAAGCGAAACTGCCCAAAGGCACGACAGCCGTGCCGTTCGCGTGAGGCGATAGCGGGACGCCGCCATCCAAAACCTTGAGGTCGGCGGGACAGCACCCCCCTCTGTCCCGCCGGCATCGCGTCTCTGAACTGCTACAGCCCGCAGGCAGCCTGCTGCATCGGCTCCAGCCGGTAGACCTTGTCGTCGGAGCTGGTGTCGCCTTCCGCCGCTTTCGAGCACAGATCGATGATCGGCAGGCCGCTGTTCGGGTTGGCCAGCATCATCGTGCCGTTGGCGCCGCGGCGAAGGAAGACCTCCCTTTGCGCGATGTCACAGGACGCAGCACCCGTCTTCGCGCTCGCCGCGCAGCGCCACTGGTCGCCCTCGCCCTGACAATTATAGACCTGCGTGACCTTGGCCGATTTCTGCCGCGTGGTAACCGAAACGGCGATATCGGCGCCGCTTGGCCAATTGGCCGGATCGCCCTCTTTGGCGAAAGACGCCAGCTCGACCGCTCCGCGGAAAACCCTGATCGACTGGGTCAGCTGGTCGGGATGCGAGCCGAGATGCGCGGCGTCGTAGTCGCGTCCGTAGCAGAAGGGCTGGTCCGGCTTCAGCCGCTCGCGCAATGGCGGGCCAAGTGCCGGGTCGATCGGGTCGATGCGCGCGAACTCCGCCTTGCAGGTGGCGGCCGGCATCGGGTCGAGCCTGAAGCCGTTATCGTCCTTGCCCAGCGCCTGCCTTTCGTACTCCGCCTTGCCGAGCTCGTCTTCCGATCCGGCGTCGAGATAGAGGTCGGGCTGCACGTCCGAGACGATCAGCCGGCCTTTGTCGTCGACCTTCAGCGAAGCCATGGTGCGGTCGCAGTCCATGCCGCAACGGATCGGGCCGGTCTTGCCGTCCTCCGACTCATGACTGCACCAGCCGCCAAGCCATTCAGGCGCCTTGGCGCCGCGCGCCGTCGTCGCCATGAAGCCATTGTAGGAGGAATCGACGCCGGTGCTTGGCTCCTCGTTCGGCCGGCTGACCGGATCGCGGCCGTAATAGAAGAAGATGCGCGTCACCTTCTGCTGCGGATGCGACTTGAGATGCGCGGCGTCATAGACGCGGCCGAAGCAGGCGTCCTTGCCGTCGGGGCTGAGCTCGGTGAGTTTGAGCCTGTCATCGGCGAAAGCAGAGCCGGCGACGGCAGCAAGCAAGGCAACCCCAACTCCGGCGCCCATCACGGTCCTTGATATCATGCTGGCTCCCCCTGCCCCGACAAGACGTCGCTTCAATTTATGCTAGGATCGAGGCCGAGGCCACGCAATTTGCGCGCGCCGGCCAAATGGGAGATGAAGCCATGCGACGCCGCGATATTTTCCGCGTCGGTCTTGCCGGGGCCGCCGGGCTTTTCGGGCTGCGCTCCACCAAGGCGGCAGCCATTGAAGTCAAGGCCGTCGAAGAGGAAAGGCAGAAGGTCGCCTATCACCTCAGCGATCTCGACAAGGTCAATTTCGTTCTCGGCAACATCAAGAACCACTTCGAAGGCACCGACGGCAAGGTCGACATCGCGCTTGTCGTGCACGGCCCAGCACTTGCCGCCTTCAAGTCGAAGGGCATATCGGCCGCCATTTCCGGGCGGTTCGCCGGCCTTGTCCAAGATGGGCTCAGCCCGCACGCTTGCGCCAACACCATGCACGGCATGGATATCGGCCTGGCCGACCTGCTCGACGGCTTCCATGCAGCCGACAGGGGCGGCGTCGTCAAGCTCGCCGAATTGCAACGCCAGGGCTACGCCTATCTCAGGCCATAGGGCAATTCCAGGAAAAGCGTGAAACGGTTTTCCGTCCGGAATTGCGTCAAGACAAAGAGGGAGCGGTTCGCCGTTTCCGTGAAACGGTGAACCGCTCTAGACTTTTACGGACTTGAACGCGAGGACTGCGAAGGCTTACGAAGAGCAGGCAGAGTCCCCGGAGGAATAGACGTGCCAGCCACCACCACCCTTGTCAGCCCCTCTCTGGTCATCCCCGACCTTGCCGGAAAGGCGGTCCTGGTCACCGGCGCCTCGACCGGCATCGGCGCGGCGCTCGCGCTCGCCTATGCCGCGCAGAAATGCCGCGTCGCGCTGCATTACAATTCGAGCCGCGCGGCTGCCGAAAACCTGGCCGCGACCATTCGCAACGGCGGCGGCGACGTGTTCCTCGCCCAGGGCGATTTCTCGATCCCCGCCGATGTCGAGCGCGTCGTCGAGGACAGTGCGCAACATTTCGGCCGGCTCGACGGCCTCGTCAACAATGCCGGCGGCATGCTCGGCCGCGTGCCCTATGCCGAGCAGACCGAGGCGCATTACGACGCGGTGATGGACCTCAACGCGCGTTCCGTGCTGACAGCTTCGCGCAAGGCAATCCCATGGCTGAAGCGGCAGGGCGGCTTCATCGTCAACACCTCCTCGATCGCCGCGCGCAACGGCGCCGGTGGCGGCGCCGGCCTTTACGGCTCGGCCAAGGCCTTCGTCTCCAACGTCACGCGCGGCATGGCCAAGGAGCTGATCGGGTTCAACATCCGCGTCAACGCTGTGGCGCCCGGCACGATCGCGACACCTTTCCACGAGCGCTACTCGACCGACGACCAGATGAAAGGCATGATCGCCACCATCCCGCAGGGCCGCGCCGGCACCGCGGAGGACTGTGTCGGCGCCTATCTGTTCCTCTCCTCCGATCTGTTGAGCGGCTACATCATCGGCCAGGTGATCGAGGTCAATGGCGGGCAGTTGATGCCGTAGACGGCGAACTGCATACTCCCGGTTGCGTCATCTCAACGGAGCAAAGCGAATGTACGGACTGATCGGCAAGATGCGGGCGATGCGCGGCCAGCGTGACGCAATGATGGATATCCTGCTCGCCAGCACCGGTGCCATGCCCGGCTGCCTGAACTACATCATCGCCACCGACCCGGCCGATGCCGACGCGATCTGGGTGACCGAAGTGTGGACCGACGCCGAAAGCCACAAGGCTTCGCTGCAGCTGCCCGAAGTCCAGGCGGCAATCGCCAAGGCACGGCCGATCATCGCCGGCTTCGAGTTCCAGGTGGAGACGCATCCTGTTGGCGGGTTCGGCTTACCGGCGAAGGCGGGATAGAGGGAGAGGCCGGTAGGCCAGAGGGGCGCGCGAAGGATCGCTGCGGATGGTTGGTGCCATTACCACCCAAGCCCTTTTCCGCGCAAAAAGGGTTCGCATTTTTTCGCGACCGGTCTAAGAGCCCATCTATGGATTCCTCCCCGAACCCGCCGGCCATCGAGCACCTGGCGCGGATCCACAAGGCCTGGCAGTGGCCCGTCCTGGTGGTGGTCTCGGTGCTGTTTGCCGGCGCGCTGGAGCTCGCCGCCCTGCCCGCCGCGCTCTTGATCGGACCGATGCTGGCGGCCATAGCTGCCGGCACCAACGGCGCCACGGTGCGTGTGCCGCGGGTTCTGTTCGGCTCAGCCCAGGCGGTCGTCGGCTGCCTGGTCGCCAGTTCCATCTCGGCCGATATCTTTCCCGTCTTCTACAGGGAATGGCCGCTGTTCCTTGGCATCGTGATGGCGACGGTCGCGGCATCCAGCCTGCTCGGCTGGCTGATCAGCCGCTGGCGCATCCTGCCCGGCACCACCGCGGTCTGGGGCTCGTCGCCGGGCGCCGCCACCGCCATGGTGCTGATGGCCGGTGCCTTCGGCGCCGACCAGCGCCTCGTCGCCTTTATGCTGTATCTGCGCGTCATCTGCGTCTCGATGACGGCAGCCCTGGTGGCCAAGCTCTGGGTCGACACCTCGGGCATCGAGGTGCCGGCCATCGTCTGGTTTCCGCCGATAGACCCGCAGAGCTTGGCCGCAACATTCGGCGTGGCGCTGGTTGGCGGCCTCGCCGGAAAGCTTTTCCGGCTGCCGTCGCCGTTATTCCTCGGCACCTTCATTTTCGGCACCGTGATCCATCTCGGGCTCGGCGTGACCATGCAGTTGCCGCCCTGGCTGCTCGCCTTGAGCTACACGATGATCGGCTGGAGCATCGGCCTGAATTTCACCAGGGCCATTTTGCGCCACGCGGCCCGCGCGCTGCCGCAGATCGTCGGCTCGATCATTGCCCTGATCGTCTTTTGCGGCGGCCTCGCCTTCCTGATCAGCCGCCTGCTCGGCATCGATCCGCTGACCGCCTATCTGGCAACCAGCCCCGGCGGCATGGACAGCGTCGCCATCATCGCCGCCGCCGCGCAGCATGTCGACATCTCCTTCGTCATGGCGCTGCAATCGGCACGCTTCCTGATCGTGCTTCTGGTCGGCCCAAGCGTGGCGCGGCTGGTGGCGAGAAGCCTCAAACCATAGCAGCTTGCCTCTGCCTGCTTCGCGGCCGGCTTTCCTGAAACCGGTCGCACTTTGCTGCCGCCGACCGTATCGGGCCAGCACCCGCACGAGCTCAAAAAATAACTTGACTCAAATACTCAGATTTGAGAGCCCCTTCCGTCAATGTACGGAAGAGTGGAGACGAGTTGATGCGGAAACGGACGATGACATGGCTCCTGGGGATATCACTGCCGGGCAGCGTTGCCCTGCTCGACCTGTCCGGGCCGGCTCACGCTCAGGACCAGGGCGGCGTCACGGTTCTCAACAAGATCGAGGTCGATGCCGAGAGCGACGAGATCCTCGTGCAGGACGGCTATGTCGCCAAGAAGGACCGCATCGGCACCAAGACCGACACGCCGATGGTCAAGATTCCGCAAGCCGTTTCGGTTGTGACGCAAAAGCAGATCGAGGACCAGAAGCCACGCACGCTGAACGAATCGCTCGGCTATGTCGCAAGCGCCAATCCCAACAGCTTCGGCTTCGACACCCGCTACGACGCCTTCTTCCTGCGCGGCTTCCAGGCCTTTTACAACGGCATGTTCCGCGACGGGCTGCGCCAGTACAACGGCCCCTCGGCCTGGTTCAAGACCGAGCCCTACGGCATCGAGGGCGTCACCATCCTGAAGGGTCCGGCCTCCTCGCTTTACGGCATCAGCGGTCCGGGCGGCATCGTCAATCTGGTCACCAAGCGCCCCAAGGAAGAACAGTTCCGCGAAATCGAAATGCTGCTAGGCGAACACAACCGCTTCCAGGCCGCACTCGACGCTTCCGGCCCGGTGAACGACGACGGCAGCATTCTCTACCGCTTCACCAGCCTCGGCCGCACCAGCGACACCGACCTGCCCGGTTATCCCGACGACAAGATCTATCTGGCGCCGGCCGTCACCTTCAAGCCGGACGAGGATACCAGGCTGACCATCCTCGGCGAATATTCGAAATCCGTCACCGGCGGCACCGCTGCCTTCTACAATTCAGGCGGCGCTCTGACGAACCTCTACGAGGGCGATCCCGCCTGGAACGACTTCGACCAGACCCAGGGCCGCATCGGCTACGAGTTCGAGCACCGTTTCAACGACGTGCTGACGGTCCGGCAGAACCTTCGCTACAGCGCCGTCGACAGCGACATCGAATATAGCGGTTATTACCCGGACGGCGTGGATCTGAAACGCTATTGGGGTCACTACACCGAGACCATGAAGAACTTCGTCGTCGACAACATGGCGCAGTTCGAATTCGATACCGGCCAGGTCAGGCACACGGCGGTAGCCGGCATCGATTACGCCTGGTCGAATTATGACGCCGGCAGCGGTATCTCCTACGTTTCCGTCGACGACATCAAGGCCGCTCCGGTTCCTTACTCTGGCGGGCAGGAGATGAACCAGCTCGGCGCCTACCTGCACGACCAGATGGAGTGGAACGATTTCACCCTGTTCGCCAGCGGTCGCTACGACTGGGCCGACACCACCTCGACCGCCGCCGACTTCACCAGGTCCAAGCAGGACGACAGTGCCCTTTCCGGGCGGCTCGGCCTGTCTTACCAGACCGAATGGGGCATCACGCCCTATGTCAACTATTCGACGTCGTTCTCGCCCAATATCGGCTTCGTCTATGACGATGTCAGCAGTCCGATCGGTCGCGTCGCCCGTCCGACCATCGCGACGCAAAAGGAAATCGGCGTCAAATACGAGTTTGCCGATTACAACGCCGCCGTCAGCGCCGCTCTGTTCGACATCGACCAGAAGGATGGCGTCGTCTTCGACGCCTCGACCGGGATCAACAAGCAGCGCCAGCTCGACCTGAACTCGCGCGGCGTCGAACTGGAAGCCAGCGCCTCGCTCGACAACGGCCTCAGCATACTCGCCTCCTACACCTATCTGCGCGTGAAAATCGAACGCGGCGCCACGGGAACCGCAGGCAAGGAACTGTCGGCGACGCCAAATCACATCCTGTCGCTCTGGGGGCAGTACCAGTTCGAGGACGGCACGCTGCAGGGGCTCGGGCTGGGCAGCGGCGTTCGCGTTGCCGGCTCGAGCTATGGCGACGACACCAACACCTTCAAGAACGACGCGCGCGCCTTCGTCGACGCCTCGCTCTCCTACGATTTCGGCTACCGCAACCCCAAGCTCGAGGGCGTGAAGCTGCAGGTCAACGCCAAGAACCTGTTCGACACTCAAAAACCCATCTGCTCGGCCGGCTATTGCTACCGCGACGAGGGCCGCTCGCTGTTCGCCAGCCTGCGCTACCGCTTCTGATGTCGATCGCCGTTTCCAGCCGGGCATCGACGCCTGTCGCGATCGTCCTGGCGATCGGCGGGCTCTACGTCGCGCAGAGTGTGATCGGCGGCATCACCTGGGCGGGGCTGCCGGCGGTGATGCGCGACCAGGGCCTGCCGCTCGACCGGATCGGCCTGGTTTCGCTGATCGCGCTGCCATGGGCGCTCAAGTTTCTATGGGCGCCGGCCGTCGAGCGCTATCGGCTGCCGCCGGTCGGCAAGAACCGCACCGGCACGATCGTCGCCGCCGGTGGACTTGCGTCCATCGCCGGGCTGTGGGCCGTCGGCGCGCTCGGCCCGGAGGCCTGGTGGCCGGTCCTGGCCTGCCTGACCATCGTCGCCTTCGCCGCCTCGACGGTCGACATTGCCTGCGATGGTTTCGCCGTGCAGAGCCTGGCCAGGGAAAACCACGGTTGGGGCAATGCCGCGCAGGTCGGCGGCGCCTATCTCGGCTCGGCCATCGGCGCCGGCCTGTTTCTGCTTCTGGTCGACGCTTATGGCTGGCGCATCGCCGTTTGGGCGATGGCCTTGCTGCTCCTGCCGCTCGGCCTGCCCTTCCTGCTCGGCGCGGCCGGCCGCGCGCGCGAGGAGACGCGCGAGCATGTTCCCAGCCTCCTCGACGCGTTGAAGCGTCCCGAAATTCGGCGCGGCCTGGCAGCGTCGGCCATCTATGTCCTGGCCCAGAAGGCGGCACTCGCCATGCTCGGACCATTCCTGATCGACGCCGGGCTCGACCTCCCGATGGTCGGACTTGTCAACGGCGTCGGCAGCATGTTCGTCGGCCTGGCTGCCGCACTCGCCGGCGGCGCTCTCGTCAAATGGTTCGGCCCGCGCAACGTGCTCGTCCTGGCGCTTTTCCTGCAGGGCGGATCGCTGTTCTTCTTTTCGGTCTTCGATTTTCTTGGTGGCTTCTCGACCACCGCTTTGATGGCCATCGCGGTGCTCAGCTCGTCCGGCTTCATGGCTCTCGGTTTCGTCGCGCTTTACGCGCAGTTCATGCGCTGGTCAGATCCAAGACAGGCGGGCGTCGACTTCACGCTGTTCCAGTGCATGGACGCACTGATGAGCATGGCCGGCGGGATCGCGGCCGGCTACGCCGCGCAGTATCTCGGCTATGGCGCGTTCTTCGCAGGCGCCGGCCTCGTCGCGATGCTGGCGGCCCCGGCGATCGCCTTCGTATCCGACCGCCGCTGACCGCGGAGCATCGTCGCGCGCTATTCTTCGCCGCCGTCCGCCGCTTGCGTCCCGCGGCGCCAGTAGGCGGTGACCAGATGCCGGTCGCGCGGCACGCCCCATTCCTTGCGGACGATCCTGCGGATCTCGCGGAAATCGCCGAACTCGCATCCGGCCCAGACATAGAGATTGTCGGCAAGCGCGGTGCGGTTCCGCTGCCGCAGCACCGCCGGCAACAGGCTGGCCGTGCCGGCCTCGCGCCCATGCCGATAGAGCCAGGTGACGGCAACGGCCTCGCCCGCGGCCAGCGGCATCCGATCGTCGGGACCATCGACCTCGATGAACGCTTCGGCGCGGGTTGACGGCGAAAGCTGCTCCAGGATCCTGCCGATCGCCGGAAGCGCGGTGTCGTCGCCGAGCAGCAGCAGGTTTTGCGCCTCGGGCACGCCACCTCCGCCCGGTCCGATCATGCCGATGATCTCGCCGGCAACTGCCTTTTCGGCGAAAGCGGCCGCCGGCGTATCCATACCGGGGTGGAGGACGAAATCGACATCCAGCCAGCCGCTTGCGGCGTCCAGTGCCCGGATCGTGTAGACCCGCACGACGAGCGCGTCCTCGCCCGACGGCCAGACCATCAGGCCGTCGGCGCCCATCAACGGCCACACCGGTGGCCTGCCGCGCGGCGGCAGCAGCAGCCGCACATGCAGGCCGCCACGGCCAAAGCGGCCGAGTTCGTTGCTGGCGAAGCGGACGCGCTGCATATGCGGAGAAATCCGCGTCGAGGACAGCACCGTGATCTCGCGGAAGAACACCGGCGGACCGGCATCGCTGCCGTCGCCCTGCCAGGCGATGCCCCTGGCCGTGCCGAGATGTTGCGAAAAATGGCCGGCGACCGCCATCTTCATGTAGGACAGGCAGGTTTCATCCTCGGCCGCGACGCGGATCAGCACGTTGTCGTCACCGAGCGTCGCCTTCAACGAGCCGTAATGCGTGCGAAATTCCCAATGATCGGCAAGGCCGGTATCGATCTCGGATTCGCCATGCTCGGCGCGCAGCCTGTCCATCACCGACCGGATAGCGGCACCGCTGATCCGGGTTTGCGCACTCAATTGCTCCATCGCTCAGCCTTTCGATGCCGTTGAATTCGAGAACGCCATACGGCGTCCTCGCCACGCCGGAATGCCACAGCCGGCCTAGCGTTTCCACTAAAAGATGATAAGTGTAGTCATGTTTTTAAATCAGGCTGAAGGGAAGTCCATTTGCAGGCCGCATCACCTAGATATCGACATGCAATAGGTCGTGAACTCGTAAAACGGGGCGTCGCCAGCGGCAGGGATCGAACCCGCACCTGAACCAAGAGGCTCAGGATCACTGTGGTGATACGTTTACCAATTCCGTCACGCTGGCACCTGCCTCGTAGCGCAAATTTGCGCGGATTGCCATTCGAGGCTTCTCTTGTGGCGTCCGAGCCGATTCAGCGTCGGCATGAGCCGATACGACCTGCCCGACTTCGAGTGGCGTGATCGAGCCGCTCCTGCCCAACAAGCCGCCAGGCGTGCCGCGTGTGGATGATCGCCGCGTGCTGAACGACATCTTCTCAAGGCGACTGTGGCTGCGCTTATGAGTCTACGGTAATCTAATCCAGCCGGTGCATCAGATCGTCGTCCAGCCAGCGGGCGAAGAAATAGACCAGTTGCTTGTGCCACCACGGCCAGTCATGGGCGACATCGCCGCCCCAATAATCGACCCAGGCCGGAATCGACTTGTCACGCAGGATCTGTTCCAGCGCCTGCGTATCGGCCAGCATCCGTTCCTCCCAGGCACCCTGCCCGCAGCAGAAAATCAGCCGCAGCGCCTTCAGCCTGACAAGCAGCCCCGGATCGACGATACCCGGCAGGTAGTCGAGCGGCGAGTTGAAGAAAATTTGTCCGTCGAGCGCGCTGCCGAAGAAATCGTGGGTGGAGTAAACCCCCGACAGCGCGATGACGCCGCTGGCCAGTTCCGGAAAGCGGAAGACGAAATTCGACGAATGGTAGCCGCCCATCGAGCAGCCGCAAAACAGCGGCTTCAGCGTACGCCCGCCATTGGCCTCGGCTGCGACAGACAGGAGTTCCGGCAGCGCCTCCTCGCGCACATAGCGGAAATACGCTTCATGCCGGGCGATGCGATGGGCCGGCTCGGCATGGCGGTCGAAGAAGGATTCCGCATCGATGCCGTCCAGCGTGAACAACTGGATGCGACCGGTGTCGACGAACTCGGCGAGAGCCGAGACGGCGCCGGAATCCTCGAACTGGTAGAACCGCCCTTGCGAAGTCGGGAACACAACCACGGGTCGGCCGGCATGGCCGTAGCGCTTGTATTCCATGTCGCGGCCGAGGTTGCGGCCAAAACCCTTGTGGTAGGAAACGTCCATCGCCTCACGCCTTTTCCGCATGGATGTAGTCGACCGCCCGGCGCAGCGCCTTCGGGTCGGTGGAGCGCAGCTGATAGGCGTAGTTTCCCATGGCGCGGCTGAAAACCTCCTCGATGGCGTGATGATGGACGATCATGCCGCCATGGGCGGCCAGCACGTCGGCGTGGCTGTGCACATAGTTGAGGTGCCGCTTGCGGCTGGCATAGGCGGTGAAATACTTGCCCCTGTAAGGGCCGCCGGCGGCGTCCTTGACCACCATGTCGGCCCATGCGGCATAAACATCGATATCGAAGGTGTAATTGATGGCATCGGTCATCCAGGCGCCAGGCGGCCGCATGTTGACCTCCAGCGCGATGACCCTGTCGTCCCTGGTTTCGAACAGCTCGATGTGGAAGAAGCGCTCGCGCACGTCGAACGCCTTGAGGATTTTCCTGCCGGCCTCCTCGACCGCCCGGCTGATCTCGGGAAAACAGACATAGCTCATATGGCGGTCGCGGTTGACCACCTCCATGACGCTCTGGTCGTAGCGGTGGCTGGCGGCCAGCACCACCTCGCCGTCGCGGTTGATCAGCCCGTCATAGGTCACCACCAGCCCTTCGATGAATTGCTCCATGACGAAGCTGACGCCTTCCGGCTTGTCCCTGAAGAAGCTGTCGAGTTCGCCGGCGTTGGAGATTTTGAAAGTGTTCGAGGCGCCAGAGCCCGAATCCGGCTTCACCACCACGGGATAGCCGACACGGCGGATGAAGGTCATGGCGCCGGCGCGGTCGGAGCATTTGCGTTGCGGGATGGTTTCGACGCCGCTCTTGCGGAAGAACGCCCGCATGCGGCTCTTGCGTTTCAAATTCTTGACGAAGTCGAGCTTGGTGCCGAAGATGTTGAAGTCGGTGCGGATATTGGCTTCCAGCTCCAGCCAATGCTCGTTGAGCGATTCGAACCGGTCGACGCGGCCCCATTTGTGGATGAAATGGCCGATCGCCCGGAACACAGGCTCGTACTCCTCCATGTCGTCGATGCGGTAATATTCCGAAAGGGCTGCCTTCAATTTGCCGTCCAGCGCATCGAACGGCGCGTCGCCAATGCCGAGCACGGTGGCGCCGGCCTTCTTCAGCCGGTCGCAGAAATCGGCGCCATTGGCTGGAAAATGCGGCGAGAAGAACACGAAATTCATGGACCATCCCTCCCGGCGGCGAGCCATCGCACCCCGCCGACAATCGACTCTGGCGCATTTGCCGGGCTCGGGGAAGAGCAACTGGATCAGGTGAGCGGCTGGGCCCGCGAAAGGTGACGCCAAAACCGTGAAATAAAAAACCCGCCTCGACAGCGGGTCCTCGGCGCCAGTCAGCACCATACCCAAATTACTAGCATAGCTGCCGGCACAAAGCAAGAACAAAGTTGCTGTAATCAGGAAAAATCGGGATAGGTGGCTCGGCGAAGCCGAGACGGAGAGGGGACTGCGCCCTACGAAGGCCCCCTCTCCGGCCGCGGAGCCTGTCTTCGGGCTTGCCGAAGGCAAGACCCGTGGGCGACCACCTCTCTCCCATTTCGCGACGGCGCGGAACCCCGGTCTTGAGGCTGGATCGGCAGCTTCTGCGACAGCGAGGCCCCCACTTGCCTCGCTTTGCCCGCTCCTGTATGAAATCCGCCATGAGCCCGCGCGCCACCTCTTTTGCGCCCCGTCCGACCGGCATTGCCGGCCAGACCGTTCGCGCGCTTGCCTCCACCCTGCTGCTTCTCGGCCTTATCGGCGATCGCCGGGTTCGCTGAAGGAGCGCCCGGCGGTCGAATTCGCCGCTCACGCGCACGCTCCTTGGCCAGTCACAAATTGGCACGTCACATCAAGCGAACGAAATTCTGGTAAAGGCGCCGCTCGCCACCAATCCGCCTGAAGCTGGATCCGCGAGCCGCCGGGAGAAAAGACGATGAACGCACGAGAAGATATCCGTCTGAATGTAGAGGAAACCGCCAAGCCCGCGAGGGGCATGCCGGATGCTGCCCGCAAGTACCAGCCCTATCCGACCGTCGGTCTTGCCGATCGCACCTGGCCCTCGAAAGTGATCGACAAGGCGCCGATCTGGTGCTCGGTCGACCTGCGCGACGGCAACCAGGCGCTGATCGATCCGATGGGCCAGGAACGCAAGGCGCGCATGTTCGCCCTGCTGCTCGACATGGGCTTCAAGGAGATCGAGATCGGCTTCCCGTCGGCCTCGCAGACGGACTTCGATTTCGCCCGCTGGTGCATCGAACAAGGCAACGTGCCCGCCGACGTCTCGCTGCAGGTGCTGGTGCAGTGCCGGCCCGAACTGATCACCCGCACTTTCGAGGCGCTGAAGGGCGCCACCAATCCGATCGTCCATTTCTACAACTCGACCAGCGAGCTGCAGCGCCGCGTCGTCTTCGAGAAGGACGTCGCCGGCATCAAGCGCATCGCCACCGACGCGGCCAAGATGATCACCGACATGGCGGCCAAAGCCGGCGGCGGCTACCGTTTCGAATATTCGCCGGAGAGCTTTACCGGCACCGAGCTCGAAGTGGCGCTGGAGATCTGCAACGCGGTCACCGAGATCGTCAAGCCGACGGCGGAGAACAAGCTGATCATCAACCTGCCCTCCACGGTCGAGATGTCGACGCCCAACATCTACGCCGACCGCATCGAATGGATGTGCCGCAATCTCGACAACCGCGAGAACCTGTTGATCTCGCTGCATCCGCACAATGACCGCGGCACCGGCATCGCCACCACCGAACTCGGCCTGATGGCGGGCGCCGACCGCGTCGAAGGCACGCTGTTCGGCAACGGCGAGCGCACCGGCAATGTCGACATCGTGACGCTGGCGCTCAACATGTACACGCAAGGCGTCGATCCCGGGCTCGACTGCTCCGACATCAACCGCATGAAGGACGTCTACGAATACTCCAACCAGCTGAAGATCCCCGAGCGCCATCCCTATGTCGGCGAGCTCGTCTACACCGCCTTTTCCGGCTCGCACCAGGACGCTATCAACAAGGGCATGAAGGCGCTGCGCAAGGCCAACACGCCGCATTGGGAGGTGCCCTATCTGCCGATCGACCCGGCCGATGTCGGCCGCAGCTATGAAGCCATCATCCGCATCAACTCGCAGTCCGGCAAGGGCGGCATCGCCTATGTGCTGCATGCGGATTACGGCCTCAACCTGCCGCGCAACCTGCAGATTGAGTTCAGCCAGGCCATCCAGGCGATCACCGACGCCGAAGGCAAGGAGGTGCCGGCCAGGCGCATCTACGAGCGCTTTCTCGACACCTATGTCGACCAGCCCGGCGCGCGGCTGAAGTTCCTCGACCACCACACCTACCCCGACACCGAGGTCAAGGGCCGGCGCGTGGTTGAAGCGGTGATCCTCGACAGGGGCAAGGAGGTGACCATATCGGGCACCGGCACCGGCCCGATCGACGGCTTCGTCGATGCGCTGTCGCGCCATGTCGGGGTGCCGATGTCGGTGCTCGATTATTCCGAGCATTCCATGCAGCGCGGCTCGAACGCCTCGGCCATTTCCTATGTCGAGATGGAACATCCCAGCGGCAAGCTGTTCGGCGCCGGCATCAACACCAACATCGTCGCCGCCTCGCTAGAAGCCGTGGTTTCGGCCGCCAACCGCATCGTCGGCCGAAAGCGCGGCTAGCCGAAACGGTCAGGCTCCCGCGCATCAGCCCACCGGAAATTTTATCCGGTGGGTACGCTATCGCACCATAAGCACATGCTTGTAAGGCGCCGCCAGCGCGATATGATTGTACCTCAACCTGTGCCGAATTCGAAGGGATCGACACTTGCAGCATACCACGCCTGCCGCCCCCGCAGTGCGCGAAACGCTGGAGCGATTGCTTGCCAGCGAAACGTTCGGACGATCCGAGCGCGCGCGCAAGCTGCTCCGCTACCTGGTCGAGCGCGAGCAGGCAGGCGAAGCCGACAGGCTCAAGGGCTTCTCCATCGCGATGGACGTGTTCGGCAAGGACGGCGATTTCGATCCGTCGACCGATGCGGTGGTGCGGGTGCAGGCCGGCAGGCTGCGCGAGCTTCTGCAGCAGTATTTCGCCAATGAGGGCGTTGCCGAACCGGTCCGCATCGCCATTCCGCGTGGCGGCTATGTTCCGTCGTACGAACTCAACGCCATTCGCTTGCCGGCAGAGACTGAGGCAGAGAGCAAGCCGCAGCCGGCGACAGAGGAGGCGACAAACGCCCCGCCCGGATCGCCGGAAGATGCCCACAACCGGGCACATCCGGCTGCATTGCTGAGCGTTCCAGCCGTCGCCCCTGCTGCTCCTTCGCTGCAACGCCATTTGCAGTTCTTCTGGCTGGCGATCGCGCTGGTCATCCTCATGCTGGGTGTGCTGATCCTTCGCCAGGGTAGCGTGGTATTGCTGACCGGTGGCGACACGGCGGTCGAGACCGCGGTGGCGACCGGCAGCATAGCAGCGCCTCCGGTTGAAAACCTCCCCCAGGTCTACATCGCCATCAAGGCCGACAGCGACCTGGCTCGCCGTGTCGCCGCATCGCTGCGCGCCGGCCTCAGCGGCTTCGATACCATCAATTTCATCGGCCGTGATGCCGACAGCCCGCCCGATCCAGTAACCGACGCCGCCAGCTTCGTATTCGATGTCCTGCCCGGGCCGCGTAGCGGCGACATCATGCTCGAGCTGCAAAGCGTGGCGACCGGCCGCGTGCTGCTCTCACGCAACCTGACCGCCGGCGACAGCGCGAACACCGCCATCGAGGACCAGATCTCCGGCATTTTGACCTCGGCTCTTCCCGCCTCGGGCACGATCTACAACTACATCGAGCAGAGCGGCATCCAGACCGGGCTGACGGCGTGTCTGGTGCTCAACGGCAAATATTATCTCGACCAGAATGCCCAGACGCACGAAGCCGCCTACCGCTGCCTCGAAGATCTTGCCAACCGGGAGGCGAAGTCGTCGCTCGTCTATTCGGAACTCGCGTCCTTGCATCTCGAAGCGGTCACCGACCACTATCCCTACCCCGCCGACGCGACGATCGACAAAGCCATGACGTTTGCCCATCGCGCCATCCAGATGGGCCCGACCAGCCCCTACGCGCACCGCGCCCTTGGTTACCTCAATTCGCGCATGGGCGATTCCGCGGAATCGATCCGCTGGATGCGCAAGGCCTATGAGCTCAATCCCTACGATCTCGCAATGGCCGCCGCCTACGGCTACGGGCTGGTTTTCGCCGGCAGGTACAGCGAGGGCGCCCCGATCCTTGCTCACGCGGTGGACATCGCCAGCGCCCATCCGACATGGTGGGATTACGGGCTGTTCGCCGGAGAGTTCATGATGGGTGACATGAACAGGGCCACGCTTGCCAGCGACGGCTTGCGAACGACTGAAATGAAATCGCATTACCTGGCGGCGCGGCTGATCGGCGCCACGGCTGCCGGCCGCGAGAAGCTGGCGAGCAGGCTGCTGCAGGAACTGACCACCAAATTTCCGAAATTCGCAGCCGATCCGCGCACAACCTTCGTCGAGCGAAGATATCCCGCCGATCTGACCAACCGGCTGGTGGAGGCCCTGCGTGCCGCCGGGCTTGGCGGCGCCAGCTGACGTCTCCCGGCGCGTGCACGACGTCAGGTGATCGCGAAGATTTTACTGGCCATCCGGACGGCCAAAGCGCAATTCAGACACAATTTGAACCGGCCAATCTGATGCCCCACAGGTCTGATCCCGCATAGGCTGATCTCCACATAAGTCTGACCCCCGCAAAAGACTGATCCTCGCATAAGACCGCCCCGGCATCCTGATTGATTCCGGCACCAAGCCATAAAGTTTGCATGACCCCATCCCTTTACGCTGCCGAACGGGGCGCCGGCCCGACAACGATCGCCTTCCTGCATGGTTTCGGTGGCTGCCACGACGACTGGCGCGATGTGGCCGAGTCTCTGGCGCCCGGCGCGCGGACCCTGGCCTATGATCTGCCGGGACATGGGCTGTCGCTCGATTTTCCGGGCGGCGGTCCGGCCAGGATTGCAGCCAGTGCCGTCCTTGCCGATCTTTCCGCTCGCGGGATAAAGCGGGCCCATCTCGTCGGTCATTCGATGGGCGGCGCGGTGGCCGCCCTGATGGCATTGAGCGAGCCCGAAAGAATGGCGTCGCTGACGCTGCTGGCGCCGGGCGGTTTCGGTCCTGAGATCAATGGTCCGCTGCTGCGTCGCTACGCCGCCGCTGCCGGCATGGATGAAATCCGCGCCTGTCTTGCCGCCATGTCGGGACCGCAAAACCGGCTGCCGCAGCATAGGGTCGAACTCGTCAGCGAGATGCGCCAGCGGCCCGGCCAGTTGCGTACACTTGTCGAGCTCGCAGCCGCCATGACCAGGGATGATCGGCAAGGCGTCATCCCGAACGAGCGGCTTGAAACGCTGAATATGCCAATCATGGTGGTTTGGGGAACCGACGACGCGATGCTGCCCGTCAGCCAGGCGGACAGCGTGCCGAAGCATTTTCATCTGCACCACGTGCTGGAAGCCGGCCATATGCTGGTCCAGGAAGCGCCCGGCCTGGTCGTCGAGGCCGTCCGTCGCAATATGCGGCGCCGCAGCAGGCGACTTCGTCCGGGATTCGCCGCTGCGGCGAGCTGATCGGTCTTGGCACTGGCACGGCGGCGGCGCTTGTGCTCATCCAGCGAACCCTTGCCCGCCCATCGATCTCGCAAGTGCAATTTGCCGGCGGCTGTGTTAATTCGGTGTTAACCAAACCCCGCGAGGCAACGCCGATGAAGGACGCAGGCGAGAACATCACCCAGATCGATCAGTCGCGAAAACTGTCCGATGCCATTCGCGACGTCAAGAACGCCTTCGCCGACCGCGACGACGTCGTCGTCGAGATGCGCGAAGCGCATCGCATGCGGCTCGATCTGCTTGCCGCCGAACTCGCGCCGGTCTTCGGCGACGTACCCACCGATATGGACAGTTTCGACTTCGCCGTCTCGTCCGGCCTGCAGCCACGGCTGTGGATCGACGCCGTCAGCCATGTCGCCATGGGACGCGACCGTCGCACCTACCGCTTTCTCAAGGACACGCGCATCGGCCGCGTCGTCCTCGCCGAATCGACCGACATGAAGGTCGTTGCCGACCAGGTGACGCGCTATGTCGCCGAGCGCGTTGTCGAACGCCAGAGAATGATGGAAGGCGGCATCGAGCAAGCCGTCGCCGGCCTGAAACGCGCCCTGGTGGCGGAGGCCGAGCCGCCGCTGCAGATCGCTGCGCGCAGCAACGGCTGGTCGGCGTTCTTCTCGGGCCTCGGCCTGATCGCCGCCGGCGCCCTGGTCGGCCTGGCGATTTCGCTCGTACTGTTCTGGGACCGCATCGTCGCGATGAAAATCAGCTTCTAGAGCGGTTCAGCGTTTCACGGAACGCTGAACCGCTCTATTTCTTTGTTTTGACGCAATTCCGGACTGAAAACCGCTTCACACTTTTCCTGGAATTGCTCTGGCCATCGACGCCTCGGCCCCCACGCCAAGCTCCAGCGTCTGCAGATCGCTGGGCGGCAATGCCGGCCCGGTCAGGCCGCGGCGCGTCAGCCTGATCCGCCAATTGTCCTTTTCACCGTCGATGTCGAGCAGATTGTATTGCGCCGGCGCATGCGAACTGCCGGGCGCCTGCCCGGCGGCGGCGACCCCGACCACCGGAATTTTGATCTTGCGGGCGCCGATGAAGAACAGCGACGGCACATGCGAATGGCCGTGCAGCACAAGCTCGGCACCGTGCCGGTGAAGAACCTTGTGGAAGCGCGAGATGCCGAACAGCCGCTTGTTCTGGGAAACCGCGCCGCGCACCGGCGGATGGTGGATCATGATCACCCGGAACAGGCCGCGCTTGCCTGTGGCGTCGAGGATGCCGCGCAGCCTTTCCGCCTGGCCTTCCAGAAAGAAGCCGTTGGCCATGAACGGAGCCGTGGCGCGCGCCGTCGAGACGCCGACCAGCGCAACATTGCCGCGTACGCGCAAATAGGGAAAAGTGTTGCGGTCGACCGGCGTGTTGACGCCGTCGCCGGTCATCCACGCCGCCCAGGACCGGCAGGTCTTGTCGAAGGCGCCCGGCACATAGGCGTCATGGTTTCCCGGCACGACCGACACGTCATTGGGCGAGCCCAGCGTCTCCAGCCAGTGCTTGGCCATCTCGACCTCGCCGTCGAGCGCCAGATTGACTAGGTCGCCGGTGATGGCGAGATGGTCCGGCCCGCTGGCCTTCATGTCGGCGACGATGGTGTCGATGACTGCATCATGCATGTAGCGGCGGCGGTTGCGCTGCCAATTGACGTAACCGACCACGCGCTTGGAGGCGAGATCGCGATAGGTTACATCGGGAAGCGGCCCCAGATGGACATCGGAAATATGCGCGAGCCTGAACATCTTTTCTTCATAGGCGAGCCGCGCGCGGCTTTCCACTCACGGTTTCGCGGACGATGACGACGCCGGATCCGGAGCAAGCCCTGCGTCAGACCGGCTGGCCGGGCTTCAGGGCGAGGCTGTTTCACCTGTATTTCGTACTGCGGCGGCCGATGACGCTCGGCGTGCGCGGCTTGATCCACGACCGCCCCTCCAATTCCGTCTTCCTCATCCGCCACACCTATGTCCCGGGCTGGCACCTTCCGGGCGGTGGCGTCGAGTTGGGCGAAACGATGATCGAAGCGCTGACACGCGAAGTCTTCGAGGAAGGCAACATCGCGCTGACCGGACCGCCGGTGCTGAAGTCGCTGCATTTCAACCGCCGCGCCAGCCGCCGCGACCATGTCGGCCTCTATCTGGTCGAGGAGTTCAACCAGCCAGCGCCCAAGCTGCCCGACCGCGAGATCGCCGAAGCCGGCTTCTTCCCGCTCGACCGCTTGCCCCAGGGCACGACACCGGCGACGCTGCGGCGGATTGCCGAAGTTTTTGGGGGGAATTCGGCATCGCCTTACTGGTAGATCATCTCTTCAACAGCTTTGGCTGCGTCGGTATAGACCGGCAGCATTCATTGTTCTCAGAGAGATAAATGCTGAGCGATGAGGAGAAAAAATGCAACACAGCCAAAACGATAGATTTAGAATCGCGCTCTATGTATCACTTTACACGGGAATTAATGGGATAACATTTTCCGTTATAGCGTTAATTTCGACAATAGTTCTTGGGATAGATCCATACATGTTAGCAAAAGTTGGAAGATTCATCCAATTCACAATACAATTAGTTGCGGCATTCGTGACATATTTCGTTTTTATAAAGCGACATGCTCAGCTTTTTACTCGCACTGAATTCTGGAAAATGGTCGGCTTCTCAACCCTGATAGAAATGATTTTGGGAATGGCTGTGCTTCTGCCGTCGGGATTGTTACGCGCAATCCCGCCCCAGATGTCGGTCGTGATCGTCATGATCAGCGGCATCGTTGCGTCCTTGCAACGTCGCTCGGCTACTCCAATCGATTTGGAAATACCATATTGAAAGCTGAACTCGTTAGAAGGGCAAAGATGGACTCCGAGACCTTCCGCTAGATCGCTGATTTCACGCCGCATTCCTGAACCTGTCCCGGTCATGCGGCGCGCCGTAGTCCAGCTCCGGCCCGACCGGCACGATGCGCGTCGGGTTGATGGTCTCGTGGCTGCCGTAATAATGCGCCTTGATGTGGTGCAAATTCACCGTGCCGGCGACGCCCGGCACCTGGTAGAGATCGCGCAGGTAATTCGACAGGTTCGGATAGTCGGCGATGCGGCGCAGATTGCACTTGAAATGGCCGACATAGACCGGGTCGAAGCGCACCAGTGTCGTGAACAGCCGCCAGTCCGCCTCGGTGATGCGGCCGCCGACGAGATAGCGCTGCCTTGACAGACGGTCCTCCAGCATGTCGAGCGCCGAGAACAATTCGCCGAATGCCTCCTCGTAGGCTGCCTGCGTGGTGGCGAAGCCGGCACGGTAGACGCCGTTGTTGACCGCGGGATAGACCAGCGCATTGATCGCATCGATCTCGCCGCGCAACGGTTGCGGATAAAAATCGAGCCTGGCATCGCCCCATTCGTCGAAGGCCGAATTGAGCATGCGGATGATCTCGGAGGATTCGTTGGAAACGATGGTCTGCTCGCGTTTGTCCCACAGCACCGGAACGGTGACTCGGCCCGAATAGCCGGGATCGGCCCTGGTGTAGATCTGGTGCAGGAAATCGAGGCCGTAGAGCGTGTCGCCGGTGGCGCCGTCCTCGGCCAGGAACGTCCAGCCGTCGGCGCCCATGAAATGATGGACGACCGAGACGGAAATCACGTCCTCGAGTTTTTTGAGCACGCGAAAGATCAGCGTCCGATGCGCCCACGGGCAGGCGAGCGAGACATAGAGGTGATAGCGGCCGGGCTCGGCCTTGAAGCCGCGTTTTCGCCCTTCGGCCGGCGTGCCGTCGCGGGTCACCCAGTCGCGCCACTGCGACTGCGCCCGCACGAACCTGCCGCCGCTCTCCCCGGTATCGTGCCAGCGGTCCTGCCATTGGCCTTCGACTAGCAATCCCATGCAATATCCTTTCGCGTTCCTACGCGATGTAGGGCACCAAGCGGCGCTGCGGAAATCCCCGATGCTGAACAGATCGTCAACGGCTGCGTCGTCGAGTGCGCGTCGGCTGCGCGGGCCGATTGCGGCGGCTGAAAATTGGTGCTAGCGGACATCCGCATGTTCGACTTTGCCGTGATCCGGTTCGACCGACGACGAAAGAGCGCCCGCGCTTGATGAAGCGCTGACTGGCGAACGCTGCCGCTTGCAGCAAACCTTTCCTCGCATACCGGAACGCAAAGACCATGAGCCTTGCCGACTTGAAATACCTGGCCGACGTGAAATACCTGCCGGAAACTCCGGCGCACGATCCTGAAATCGAAGCCATCAATGACGAGGCCTTCGGGCCAGGTCGTTTCGTGCTCGCCGCCTACAAGATCCGCCAAGGTGGCCCGCATGAACGGGCTTTGTCCTTCGTGGCCGTCGATGGCACAATCGTCGTCGCCTCGGTACGGATGACGCGCATCGCCGCCGGCGCTGGCCGCGCGCTGATGCTCGGGCCGCTCGCTGTGCGGCCGGCCTTCAAAAATTTCGGCATCGGCCGCCGGCTGGTGGCAATCGCGCTGGAAGCCGCCGCCAACGCCGGCGCGCCGGCGGTGATGCTGGTCGGCGACGAACCCTACTACGGCCCGCTCGGCTTCAGGAGGCTGCCGCGGGGGCAGATCTCGATGCCGCGTCCGGTCGACCCCGACCGGCTTTTGGCGCACGAGATCGTGCCGGGCGCGTTGGCGAGGCTGGCGGGCGAGGTTTGCCACGCCGACCAGGCAAGGATTGCCGCGCACATCGCCGCGATGGCATGACCGTGCCGGCGCTGTCGCACGGTGGCTTGGCGGCATAGTCTGGACACGGAGGAGGACGTCGAGATGAACCCGAACGGCCAGATTGCGATCGTCACCGGTGGCGGCTCCGGCCTTGGCGAGGCGACGGCGCGCGCTCTTGCCGCCGGCGGCGCCAGGGTTGCCGTCCTCGATCTCGGTATCGAGCGTGCGGCCAAGGTGGCGGCTGACATCGGCGGCATCGCCGTCCGATGTGATGTGAGCGACGCCGAGAGCGGTGCCGCCGCAGTCGCGGAAGCGGCAGAGACGCTCGGCGCACCGCGCATCCTGGTCAATTGCGCCGGCATCGTTGTCGGCATGAAGACGATCGGCAAGGACGGACCGCATCCGCTCGATCAATACCGCAAGGTGATCGAGGTCAATCTGATCGGCACCTTCAACATGATCCGCCTGGTCGCCGACCGGACCGCCAGGCTCGAGCCGCTGCAGGGCGGCGAGCGCGGTGTCATCGTCAACACCGCGTCGGTCGCGGCCCATGACGGCCAGATCGGCCAGGCCGCCTATTCCGCGTCCAAGGCCGGCGTCGTCGGCATGACGCTGCCGGTGGCGCGCGATCTCGCCCGCTCCGGCATTCGCGTCTGCACCATCGCACCCGGCATCTTCAGGACGCCGATGATGGCCGGCATGCCGCAGGAGGTGCAGGATTCGCTCGGCGCCGCTGTGCCCTTCCCTTCCCGTTTGGGCGAGCCTTCGGAATACGCGGCACTTGCCTTGCACATCATCGAGAACCAGATGCTCAACGGCGAGACAATTCGCCTCGACGGCGCCATCCGCATGGCGCCGAAATAAATGCGACGGTGATGCCTTGGACGAACCTAGGAAAGACGTGATCCGCGCGACCGATACCGAGGCGATCAGGCTGGCAAAGACGCTGATCCGCAGCGCCCGTTTCGGTGCGTTGGCAGTGCTCGAACCAGGAACCGGTTCGCCGCTGGCCAGCCGGGTCGGCGTCGCCACAGACATCGACGGCACGCCATTGATCCTGGTATCGATGCTGTCCACCCATACCGGCGCCATCCTTGCCGACCCGCGCTGCTCGTTGCTCGTCGGCGAACCCGGCAAGGGCGATCCGCTGGCGCATCCGCGATTGACGCTCGTCTGCCGCGCCGTGCGGCTCGAACGCGGAGCGAACGAACACGCCCGTGCCGAGCGGCGCTACCTCAACCGCAACCCCAAGGCAAAACTCTATGCCGGGCTCGGCGACTTCTCGATTTTCCGGCTCGAACCGGAGCGCGCCAGCCTGAACGGAGGCTTCGGCAAGGCCTATCTGCTCGACCGCACCGATCTGGTCGCGACGGGAGCGATCGTCGAAGAGCTTGCCGCCGGCGAGCAATCGGCGCTCGACCACATGAACGCCGACCATCTCGATGCGATTGCCCTCTACGCAAGTCATTTCGGCGGGGCCGAGAGTGACGGCTGGATCGTCACCGGGTTCGACGCCGACGGGATGGATCTCATATCGGGCGACAATGTCTGTCGGGTTTTCTTCCCCGAGCCGCTGAGAGCGGCGCGCGACCTCAGGCCTGTCCTGGTTGACATGGCCAAGGCTGCCCGATCGGCAAATTAATCACAGCCGCACAGTTAATCGGCTTGCGTGGAAAGCAAGCCTTGAGATTTGAGCGAAATGTTCTACCTTTGCGAGTGACGCTGAATCGCTGGCGTGCATCTATAGGGAAAGTCTATGGAATCCGACGCTATTGCCCCCATAGCGGCGGATGAGCAAGAAGGCATGGGGGATCTATGGTCTCGAACAAACTAGTCGCCAACGCCGGAACCGCGGCTGCGTTTCTGACGCTGATGGGCAACGAAAAACGTTTGTTGATCATGAGCTATCTGGCCGAGGGCGAGATGTCGGTCGGCGCCATAGCCGAGAAGGTATCGCTCAGCCAATCCGCCCTGTCACAGCATCTGGCCAAGCTCAGGGCTTCCGACCTTGTCGAGACCCGCCGCGACCGGCAAATGATCTATTATTCCTGCAAGTCCGCGGCCGTGCGCGAATTGCTGCACATGCTGGACGGCATTTTCGGCGAAGGTGAACTGTCGCAGATGGCTCACCGGCTGCGTCGCGCCGGGACCTGAGCGGCCGAGGCGGAGAATGCCCCGCCAAATCCGCTTTGCTGCCAAGTCCGCTTTGCTGCCAAGTCCGCTTTGCTACTGAACGCGCTCGTCGGCGGCCTGCGCAATCTCGTCCTTGAACTCGACCTTCGTGCCCGGCTGCACCATGGAGGCAAGGTCTTCGGCATCCCAATTGGTCAACCGGATGCAGCCATGCGAAAAGGTCGTGCCGATCTTGCCCGGTTCGGGCGTGCCGTGGATGCCGTAGCTTTCGATGGAGAGATCGATCCAGACCGATCCCACGGGGTTGTTCGGCCCGGCAGCGATGGTGAAGGGCCGCTTGGTCTTGACTCCCTTGAAAGCGAAGTCCGGATCGTAATGATAGGTAGGGTTGTGCACCACCCGCCTGACCTCCGCCATGCCGCTTGGCGCCGGCTTCTCCTCGCTCCCAATCGAGGCGGGGTAGACCGCCAGCCATTTGCCGGCACGGTCGAGCACACGCACCAGGCGAGCGCCCTTGTCGACCTCGACGGTGGCGACGCCGGCGGGAGGGTCGCCTCTGCCGACGTCAGGCACCACCAACGTCCTGCCTGGTTTCCTGAGGCTGGTGCCCGCATTGAGCATTCGCAGCAATTGGTCGCTGACGTGGAAGCGCTCGGCCAACCTCTCCACCGCATTGCGGTAGCCGAGCCGCCGCAAGCGGGCCATCCTCTCCAAGCGAGCCGGAATACGCCTGGTGAAAGGTCCGCGCACATCCTTGCGCATCACCTCATAGGTCACCAGCACCGGCCTGGCGGAGGTTGCGATGAGTTTGCTCCAGGTTTGTGGACTGAGCTTGCCCTCGGGCGGAAGTCCGTTTGCCGCCTGAAACGCGGCGACGGCCTTGGCGAAGTTCTGGGAAAGGCGCCCGTCGATCAGGCCCGGCGAGAAGCGGGCCCGATCCAGAAGGATCTGCGCCTTCAGCAGCATCGGATCGACACCCTTCGGTTCGCCGATAGTGAATTGGGCCTGATTGACGGTGGCTGGATCGAGCTTGGCCGCGCGAGCCACGCCGCATGCGAGGGCAAGCGTGGCGGCAAAGACGAGGAGGAGCCTGATCATCGATGTCCTCCCAGGACCGCAGCAGGAGCCCGCTTCTATGACGCGGCATGGCCCTGTGTGGTTCCTTCGCCCATCGAAATTCTGCATTGAAGCGGCTTGGCCGAAGAGCCGTGCCGCGGAAATCAAATATCGCCGTGCCGCCAGGAGGCCAGGCAGGGCGTCTCCGCCCGGCGCCTAGTGATTGGATTTGACCGTTAGAACGGCGTGCATCCATTTGGACGCTGAGATACGGTCAGAGCTTCGGATCCGGCATCATGCCTTCCGAATCCGAATCCCGATTCGCGGCCGACGCCAGGTCCGCCGAGGAAGCCATGAATCCGATCCGCATAGACGACCCGCAGGATCCTCGCGTCGCCGCCTATCTCGACATCCGGGAGCGAGATCTTGCCGGCCGGCAAGGCCGTTTCGTCGCCGAAGGCAAGGTGGTGCTCGACACGCTGCTTGCCGCCCGGCGCTTCGAGGCAGAATCGGTGCTGGTGCTCGAGAACCGGCTGGCCGGCCTCGATGACGTCCTGCGCAAGGCGCCTGCCGGGCTTCCGATCTATGTCGCACCCGGCGAAGTCATGGACAGGATTGCCGGATTCCACATGCATCGCGGCATATTGGCGATCGGCCGCAAGGGCGCGGCCGTCTCCGCTGAAGCTTTGCTCGGCGCACTGCCCGCCCGCGCGCTGATCGTGGTGCTGGTCGGTATCGCCAATCATGACAATATGGGATCGATCTTCCGCAATGCCGCCGCCTTCGGCGCGGATGCCGTGCTTCTCGATCCGACCTGCTGCGATCCGCTGTACCGCAAGGCAATCCGCGTCTCGGTGGGCGCGGCCTTGAAAGTCCCCTTCGCCTGCTTTGCCGATACCGCCGGCTGCACCGCAATGCTCGACCGGCAAGGCTTCAGTCAATTCGCCTTGTCGCCGCGCGGGCAGATCGACATTCGCGATGCCAAGAGAAACGAGCGGCTGGCGCTCTATCTCGGCACCGAGGGCGAAGGCCTGCCGGAAAGCCTGCTTGCCCGCCTGCAGACGCTGCGGATCGGTATGGCGCAGGGCTTCGACAGCCTGAACGTCGCCGCCGCGTCAGCCATCGCGCTTCATCATTTTTCCGGAGCCTAATGCATGTCGCGCAAAAGTGTGCAGCGGTTTTGCGATAACGACATGCATCAAACAAGAACTTAAAGCGCGTCCGATGAGGCCGGTCGAATGCGACGTGCTTTAGAGCCGGGGCGCCCCGCGCTTGCGCTTGCGGAATCTCAGTCGGTCGAAGCGGCCTTCTGCAGCGCCCGCACCCGATCGGCAAGGCTGCGTCCGCCGCTCCCCTGCCGCGTATCCTCAGGCGCTGCAAGCGCCCGGGCGATCGGTGAATCCGGCCCGTCGAGCTTTGCCGTCAAGGCCACGACTTGCGCCGCCAGATCGTTCATCTCTTCACGCAATGCCGCGCTGGCGCGGCCGGTATCGTCTCCGGCCTGTGATTTCGGCGTTTCAGAGGCGGCAAGGTCCGCCTTCAGCCGCCTGTTCTCGCGTGCCAGCGATGTCAGCCTGGCCTCCAGCCGCTCGCGTTCGGCATCGAGCTTGGCGGTTGCCTTTTCGATGTCGTCGCCGTTGGCGGTCCCGCTGACCTGGCTGCCTCGCACCCCGGCAAGGCGCACCGCAGGCGGGCTTTCAGCTCCTTTCGGCTTTTCGCGAAGGCGCACCAGTTCCTTTTCGCGGCGCTCCAGCCTGTCCTCGCGATCGGCCAGCGAGGCGAGCAGGCGTTCGACCTTCTTTTCCAGGTCGCCGGTTCTTTTCTTCTCGGCCTTCAGCGCGTCCCGCAAAACCTTGCTTTCGGCTGCCAATTCCTGGCTGCGCCTGTCCGCCTCCTTGCGCTGGCCGCGCAGCAGCGAAATGTCGCTTGCCAACTTCTGCAGCTCGGATTCGCGCGCCACCAGCTCGATCTGCCGGCTGCTGGATGAAAAACTGGCGTCGTCATACATGTGCTCCAGTTTCCGCAGTTCGAGCCCGCGCTTTTCGAGGGCGCGCTCGGTCTCCGCAAGCCGTTCCGACAGCTGCTGCAGCTGCTCATCGCGCTTGCGAAGCTCCTCGCCCCTGGCTGTAAGATCGGCGACGACCCGGTTCTTGTCCTGTCGCTCGGCCGCCAATTCCTTCAGGGCTTCGCGGTCGCGGCCGATCTCGACCAGCTGCTCGGCGGCCTTCTCGCGCAATGATTTGACGGTCATTTCAAGCCGGCGCACCGAAACGGCGAACTCGGCGCGGACGCGATCCTTGTCCGCCTGGATCTCGGCCAGCGTCAACGGCATCGAGCCCTCGACGCGCTTGCGCGTCAGCGCCACCGCCCGCCGCCACACGGCCGGAGCAATCATCAGCGCCAGAAAGCCCGCGCAGAGAAAGCCGAGAACAAAGAACAGGATCGACTGGACCAAGATGACTATCCGTTGTGCATGGCAACCGCCAAAGGTCGACTTTGCCATCTTCGCATGACGGAAATCCGGCGCCACGGCAAGAGTATGCCGCGGCAAAGCTCAGACCGTGGGATCACAGCTCCAATCGCAGTGGCCCGGTCATGCAGGTCAGAACGGATTCCAGGTCGCGCGCTGGGTGAGCTTGAGGTAGCCGAGATTGACGCCGAGACGAGCGCCGACGCCGGTACGGATCGGCACGAGCAGCACATTGTTGTTCTTCAGCACGTTGAAGCCGACGCCGGCGACGACATAGGCGGAGCCGGCGACGCCGCCAAAGCGGTTATACAGGCTGCTCACATCGTCGAGATTGTAGACCAGCATCATGACGCGCGAGCCCTCGCCGCCGAAATCCCAGCCGAGCGACGGGCCTTGCCAGAACACTTTGTGGTCGCCGGCATTCTTGGTGTAGAGCGTGCCTTCGCCATAGGTCAGGCCACCGATCAGCGCCCCGGACCCCTCTTCGCCGAGCAGATAGCCGTTCGGCAGGCCATAGGTAGCGAAAATCTTCTCGACGACGGTGGCGAGCCCGCCCGATGTAGCGCCGAAGAATTTATGACCGGAATCGACGATCTCCTGCGCCGTGTATTCCTGCGCCCGCGCGGCCGATGCCGAAAAGGCGACAAGGCCGATGAGCGCGATCGTCATTGAGATGACTCGGAAAAAAGTCCGGTCGTAGAATCGGGAAACCATGCTTCCAATCTCCGTCAGGGAGCACTTTCGCCGACGCCTCGCACCCGTACGGCTCTTTGGCGGCCGTTAAGGATGACTGTTAGGGGCAAACTATGCCGTAATCCTTTTTCAACCATTAAACTCCCACATGAAGATGGCGGTTCGAAGGCTGTTTTCACATCGCCCGCGCAGCACCCTGCTGCGTGAACACGCCATTTTCGACAATCATGATTTCGGATTTGTTGCTGCACGCACAAGCGCTGTGTATTCAGAATGCTTGGGAGAGAGCGTGATTCGTGTGGACAGGCGTGATCATGATCGCCCGGTCATTGTGTTGTGAAATTTGCAGGGATTTTTGCCGATGGCCGAGCTTTTCACCCTTTCCGCACCCGATCTGGCAGCGCTGCTGTGCAGCCGGGTCTGCCACGACATCATTTCGCCGGTCGGTGCCATAAACAACGGGCTTGAGCTGCTCGACGAAGGCGGCGCCGACGAAGACGCCATGAAGCTGATCCGCCAAAGCGCCAAAAACGCCTCCGCCCGCCTGCAATTCGCCCGCATCGCCTTCGGTGCCGCCGGTTCCGCCGGCATGCTGATCGACACCGGGGACGCCGAGGCCGTGGCCATCGCCTTCCTGAAGAACGAGAAGCCGGAACTGATCTGGAACGGAACCCGCGCACTGTTGCCCAAGAACAAGGTCAAGCTGCTGCTCAATCTCATCCTCGTCGCTAACGCCGCCATTCCGCGCGGCGGCAGGCTGGTGGTCACGCTGGAGAACCTCGAGACCGAGCCGCGCTTTGCGCTCGCGGCGAGCGGCCCGATGCTCCGCGTGCCGCCCAAATTCCTGGAATTGCATTCCGGCCACAGGCCGGAAGAGCCGATCGACGCGCATTCGGTGCAGCCCTATTACACGCTGCTCCTGGCCCGCGAAGCCAACATGACGATTTCGATCCATGCGACCGCCGACGAGATCGTCCTTTCCGCAGCCTGAAGTTCTCCTAAAGAGTGGGGAAAGTATTTTTCTCAAGTCATATTTGCGGCGTTGTTCCTAACATCTGTGGGGCGGGCTTGCGGATTGATTGCGTGAAGCATTGCGAAAGAAGATTTCGCTTAAAACACCTTCAGGAAAATTTTACCTAACGGCTTTTCGGCTTCTTTACCAGATCGGCCTATGTTCCCCGGCAGATGCCACGACGCTGCCGGTTCGCCGCATGGCAAAGAGGGTCCCGGAATGAAACGCTGCATGTTCGTCGACAATTCGAGCGTCATCAGGAAGGTCGCAAGGCGTATCCTGGGCGGTTCCGGCATGATGGTGATCGAAGCCGCCAGCGGCCACGAGGCGATCGAGATGTGCGCGGCCGACATGCCTGATATCATCGTCGTCGACGGCGCCTTGCCGGACATGCAGGCGCAGGACCTCATCCGCCGCCTGCGCGCCATGGAAAGCCCGGTATTGCCGCAGGTTTTGATTTCGCTGGTCGAGGTCGATGTCGGGGCGATCATGCGGGCAAAACGAGCCGGCGCCCAGGGCTACCTGCTGAAGCCGTTCAACCGGCCGCAACTGCTCGAGTGCTTCCGCGCCTTGAAGATTGCCGCCTGATCAGAGCTGTTCCATTCCGACGAAAATCGGATCGGCTCTATCTTGTTGTTTTGCCGGGTTCTTTTCCGAAAAAATCGGCGCCCACCTTGGGATCACGCCCCTAGTTCAGGCGCTGACGCGGATATCTTCGGGCTCACGCAGCACATAGCCGCGGCCCCAGACGGTCTCGATGTAATTCTGCCCGCCAGACGCGGCGTCAAGCTTCTTGCGCAGCTTGCAGATGAAGACGTCGATGATCTTCAGTTCTGGCTCATCCATGCCGCCATAGAGATGGTTAAGGAACATTTCCTTGGTCAGCGTGGTGCCCTTGCGCAGCGAGAGCAGTTCCAGCATCTGATATTCCTTGCCGGTCAGATGCACGCGCTGGCCACCGACCTCAACGGTCTTGGCATCGAGATTGACCACTAGGTCGCCGGTGGTGATGACCGACTGGGCGTGGCCCTTGGAACGCCGCACGATGGCATGGATGCGGGCGACCAGTTCGTCCTTGTGAAAGGGCTTGGTCATGTAATCGTCGGCGCCGAAGCCGAGGCCGCGCACCTTGTCCTCGATGCCGGCCATGCCGGAGAGGATGAGGATCGGCGTCTTCACCTTGGACAGGCGAAGTGTTCTCAAAACTTCATAGCCCGACATGTCGGGGAGATTGAGGTCGAGGAGAATGATGTCGTAATCGTAAAGCTTGCCTAGATCGACGCCCTCTTCACCAAGGTCAGTCGTATAGACATTGAAACTTTCCGATTTCAGCATCAGCTCGATGCTTTGTGCGGTTGCACTGTCGTCTTCTATCAGCAGAACGCGCATTTCATTCCCCTTTTCTGCTGCCGGACCATTTCACGACCCGTCCAGGACCGGAGCAGTGATTGCCTGAGCAGAGGCTGCCATCGAATGGTTAATAAAACCTAATTCCCCGTCCATGACGGTATCAGATTTTTTAACCCCTTTCTACACCTTGTTGAATCCAATAACGAATCACAGACCCAAACCGTTAACGCAGCACATTAATAAGCCAGACTAAGTGACTCTTCGGACTCGTTGGCCGGGTTTCCCGACGAGAAGCAGAATTTTTACCCGCCCTTAAGTCCTGAGCCGTATGATTAACAATGCCCGTAAACGAATGGTTACCGCCGGCAAAAAACTTTAGGAGTTTGTTTCCCATAGTTCGGGGAAAGCCGGTGGAAACGGGTCAAGCCTGAGCCTTGCCGGGTGAATTGGACGATATGTGCAGGTGTGCGTTTCCGGGAGTACCGAATCATGAAGTCACGTGAAAACCTCGTTCGGCTGAAGCAATTTCAGGTGAGCGAGAAGCGGCGGCAGCTGCTGCAGCTCGACATGATGATCGCCGAATTCGAGCGCATGGCCGTCGAGCTGGAACTTCAGATTGCTGCCGAAGAGAAGAAGGCCGGCATCACCGACATCAATCACTTTGCTTATCCGACCTTCGCCAAGGCGGCACGTCTGCGCCGCGACAACCTTAGAAATTCGCAAAGCGACCTCGCCCAGCAGCGAAATGTCGCCGAATCATTGCTGAGCGAAGCCGAAGCGGAGCTTTCCAAGGCCGAGATGCTGGAATCGCGCGACACCAAGGCGCGCGACACGGAAGCCGGCGGCCGCAGCGCCATGATCGGCTGAAAACAAGACTCTAACGCGCGTCGCGCTTGTGCGCTATTGCTGCGCACCGACTGTGCCCGCCTCAGGCATCCAGATCTACTTGCTGTTCCGCCGCCCGTGCGCGCGCATTTTTGATGTCGGGCACATGCTGCTCCGACCAGGCTCTGATCTGATTGAGCAGTCCTGCCAGGTTCTGGCCAAGTTCGGTCAGCTCATATTCGACACGCGGGGGAATGACCGGGAAAACCTCGCGCCGCACAAGCCCGTCGCGTTCCAGGATACGCAGCGTCTGCGTCAGCATTTTCGGCGTGATGCCTTCGAGCTTGCGCGCCAATTCGCCGTTGCGGAGCCGGCCCCGGCGCAGCGCACAGATCACCAGGTAGACCCATTTGCTGGCGAGCGTCTCGAGCACGGCGTGTGACGGGCACGACCGCCGAAAGGCGTCATAGCCAAAAGGGGAAACATCTTCACTATCCATGAGGTGCGTATATATCAAAAAGGTACATACTAGACAAGAGAAAATAACTATACAAATGATAGTGTCACATCAAAACCAGCAGGAGAGCCTTCCATGCGTGCCATTATCCAGAATTCCTTCGGCGGACCCGACGTCCTCGTCATTGCCGATCGCCCCGCCCCATCACCCGAGGCCGGCGAAGTGCTCGTCCGCATCGAGGCGGCCGGCATCAACCCGGTCGATGGCGCAGTGCGCGGCGGCCACTATCCGCTGCTTGGCGAGCCGCCTTTTGTCCTTGGCTGGGACGTTTCGGGAGTTGTCGAGGCGCTGGGCTCCGGCGTCTCCGGCCTCAAGGTCGGCGATGCCGTGTTCGGCATGCCGCGCTTTCCCAAACAGGCGGCAGCCTATGCCGAACTCGCCGCTGTCCCGGCTGATGAGCTTGCGCCGAAACCTGAAGGCATAGATCACGCGCAAGCCGCCGCGCTGCCGCTGGCCGGCCTGACAGCCTGGCAAGGCCTTGTCCGCCATGGCCGGCTCGATTTTGGCAAGCGCGTGCTGATCCACGCCGGAGCCGGCGGTGTCGGCCATCTGGCGGTGCAGATCGCCAAGGCGCACGGCGCTTACGTCGTCGCGACCGCCAGCCCGGAAAAGCTCGATTTCGTCCGCTCGCTCGGCGCCGACGAGGTGATCGACTACACAAGGGATGATTTCACCGCGAAGGCCCGCGACATCGATCTGGTTCTGGACCCGTTCGGCGGCGTGCATGCGGAGCAATCACTGAAAGTGCTCACGGCCGGCGGCGTTCTGGTGTCGCTGCTCGATGTCAGCGATGCCACCAGGGCAAAGGCCAGGACGCGAGGCATCCGCGTCGAGCGCATGTCCGTAGTGCCCGACCGTGCCGCTCTGGTGGAGCTCGGCAAATTGATCGACGCGAAAAAGCTGGCCGTCCACGTGGCAAAGGCGTTTCCGCTCGAACAGGCCGGTGCCGCCCATGCCTTTCTCGCAACCGGGCCGATCGGCAAGGTGGTGCTGACGGTCTGAAATTGCAGATCGTCGACCCTCGCAGACGTAAGGGCGCTGATCAGCGCCCTTATCGGCCTAATGCCGGTATTGCTGGATGCGCGTGGTGCGCAGGCCGGCAAGGCCGTATTCGTCGATCGACGCTTGCCAGGACAGGAATTCCTCGGTGGTGAGCTTGTAGCGCTGGCATGCCTCTTCGAGGCTCAAAAGCCCGCCACGCACCGCCGCCACCACTTCCGCCTTGCGCCGGATAACCCAGCGACGTGTGTTCGTCGGCGGCAGATCGGCGATGGTAAGTGGGCTGCCGTCCGGCCCGATAACATATTTGACTCGCGGTCTAATTAGATCGGTCATCGTACTCTCTACAAAAAACTCAAAGACCCAATCCCCACCACATTACCGCCACAGCTTTAAAATTTGCCTAAGCAGACCCTAATGGTTAGGTAAGGATCATGAACGCGGCGTTAGCCTTTTCATCGGCATTTGAAACATCTGCCGGCAAGCGCATTGAACCCGGCAGGAAAAATGAGCCGGCCCGCCAAAGCTGGCGCAGCCGAGACGCTTGACCTATATTCCGGCCATTGGCATTGAAGCGCCGCGCAGAACGAAAGAACCATGAACAGCCTCGATCTTCCCGGACGCCCCGAAAACACCCGCGTCGTCGTCGCCATGTCGGGCGGTGTCGATTCGTCGGTCGTTGCCGGCCTCCTGAAGCGCGAGGGCTACGACGTCGTCGGTGTCACGCTGCAGCTTTATGACCACGGCGCGGCAACGCACCGGGCCGGCTCATGCTGCGCCGGCCAGGACATCGACGATGCCCGCCGCGTCTCCGAGACGCTCGCCATCCCGCATTACGTCCTCGATTACGAGGAGCGCTTCCGCAAGGCGGTGATCGACCCGTTCGCCGAGAGCTATGTCGCCGGCGAAACGCCGATCCCTTGCGTTTCCTGCAATCAGACGGTGAAATTCGCCGACCTTCTTGCGACCGCCAAGGAACTCGGCGCCGACGCGCTGGCGACCGGCCACTACATCCGTTCCGGCGCCAATGGCGCCCACCGCGCGCTTTACCGGCCGGTCGACGCCGACCGCGACCAGAGCTACTTCCTGTTCGCCACCACCCAGGCACAGATCGACTATCTGCGTTTTCCGCTCGGCGGCCTGTCGAAGCCTGAGGTTCGCGCCATCGCCGAGGAGATGGGACTGACGGTTGCGGCCAAGCAGGACAGCCAGGACATCTGCTTCGTGCCGCAGGGCAAGTATTCCGACATCATCGCCAAGCTGAAGCCGGCTGCCGCCAATCCAGGCGACATCGTCCATATAGACGGGCGCGTGCTTGGCCGCCACGAGGGCATTTTGCGCTACACCGTCGGTCAGCGCCGCGGCATCGGCATCGCCTCGGGCGAGCCGCTCTACGTCGTTCATCTCGACGCCGACCGGGCCCGCGTCGTCGTCGGCCCTCGCGAGGCGCTGGAGACCCACAAGATCTTCTTGCGCAACATGAACTGGCTGGGCGATGGCCCGCTGACCGCTATCCCGGCGGCCGGGCTTGAGCTTTTCGCCAAGGTGCGCTCGACGCGGCCGCCGCGCCCGGCCGTGCTGCATCACCGCGCCGGTGTCACTTCGGTGGAACTGGTAGACGGCGAATCCGGCATCGCGCCCGGTCAGGCTTGCGTGCTCTATTCCGACGATGGCAACGAGGCGCGCGTGTTCGGCGGCGGCTTCATCGAGCGCTCCGAGCGCGGCGCGGAGGCCGAGGCGATGCTGACGCGGCTTGCCGTCCAGCCGGCGCGGGTACCCGCCGAATAGACGGCGTTTTCTCTTAGGGCCTTGTATGGGCGACGGTGCCGGCGGTCAGGATGCGCAGCACGCGGATGGCCTCCTCGCCGCTGGTGCGCGGTTCGGCCCGCGTCTCGATGCAGTGGATGAAATGCTCCAGCTCGCGCGTCAGCGGCATGCCCTCACCGACCGCGACATAGGACGGCTCGTTGGCGGTGAACGCCCATTGGCCGCTGTCCTGCCACACCGCGTGGCGATAGACGGCAAGCTTGCGCTCCCACGGCTCGACATCGTCGAACACCGCCATCGCCTTGGTGCCGACAACGGTCAGCCGCCGTTCGCGGTAAGGATTGAGCCGCGAGGCGAACAGATGGCCGCGCAGGCCGTTGGGAAAGCGCATGTGCAGATGCGCAAAGTCGCTGAGATTGTCGAGAAGAGCGGCGCCTTCGCCGCGCACTTCGACCGGTTCGGTGCCGGTGATGGCCAGGATCATCGACAGATCGTGCGGCGCCAGATCCCATAGCGCGTCGTTTTCGGTGTGGAACTTGCCGAGGCCGAGCCGATGCGAATGGATGTAGCGGACTTCGCCGAGTTCGCCATTGTCGATCAGCGCCTTCAGCGTCTCGAAGGCGGGATGAAAGCGCAGCACGTGGCCGACCATGAAGACACGGCCATTATCGGCGGCCGCCTGCACCGAGCGTTCGGCATCGGCCACCGTCAGCGCGATCGGCTTCTCCACCAGCACGTCCTTGCCGCCGAGCACGGCGCGCACCGCCATGTCGGCATGGAACTGCGGCGGCAGCGCCATGACGATGGCGTCGACATCGTCGCGGGCAAACAGCGCCTCCGGCTCTATCGCCAGGCAATCCTGCTCGCTGGCAAAACCCTCCGCGCGCGCGGGGTTGACGTCCGAAACCGCATGCAGCGCGCCGAGCGCCTTTAGGGTGCGGATGTGGTTGCTGCCCCAGTATCCGCAACCGAGGACTGCAATGCGCGGTTTCATCAATTCATGACCATGACTTTCGTGGCCGAGACATAGCGACGTGCCTCGCTGAACTCAACCCCGGCCTGTGCGCCCAAATGTCTGCCCGGCAAAGCTTTCGGCGCAAGCAATATGCCGGCGCGGCAGCCACTTCGATGCTTGACAGGCTTGGCCTCGCAACCTTATATCCGCGCGACCTTGGCGAACGCGCCGATATGCCTGCCGATTTAAGCTGGATTTCGGGCCTTCGCCGCCCTGGCGGGGTAGCTCAGTTGGTTAGAGCACGGGAATCATAATCCTGGGGTCGGGGGTTCAAGTCCCTCTCCCGCTACCACCTTTCCCCACACTCCTTTGACGCCGTTGGGAAAGGCATCCTCGCCCAGGAGCGCGGTCAGACGCCCCGCGATTTCGACTTCAATGCCGCCGATCCTTGATGGATCTCGAAACACAGTAACAGTTTCGATCAAGTCCCGCATCGCCTCTGCAGTTTCGGAATCGCCGGCCACAACGCCTTCGGCAAGCCCTGTTTGAAGCTGGTTTAGTTGTTCCTCGTAGCGCGCCAGCACCGCAGGATGCAGTGCAATGACATCAGTCGGCGCGGGCACTTTGTCCAGCTCGGCTACAATGCACTTACGTTCTTCATTGAGCGCCGTTGATTGCGGCCCCAACACGGCTGGGTCGCCATGACCCTTGGCGATGGCATTGACCAGCCGATCGATCTCCCGAGATAGCTCTCCAAGCCGTCGTGCCAAACGAGTGCGCTTCGCATCGGTTTCGGCTGCCAGGCGCCTTCGTTCTTCGTGATACGTCTGGACGTACTGGGCTATCACATCCGGATGGCGCATCTCCGCGGTGAGCCCGTTTAAGACAGCATTCTCGACCGTATCCAGATAGAAAGTCTTCGGATCAGGGCATGTCCCGTTCTCTGTCGCCGCCGAGCAACGGATACGAATTCGCCTGGACTTGTCCTTGCCGTTTGAGGACATCCCCGCTCCACAAGCACCGCACCTCAAAAGCCCCGACAACATATGTCGGGGCCGGCGCTGATGGCTTGGGTGTGTAACTGCACGAGCCTTTTTCCTGGCTCGTGCCGCTTCAAACAGTTCGGGCGAGATAATGGCAAGGTCGGGAACTTCGACAGTTTGCCATTCGCCTCTAGGATTTGGGCGCGAGATACGTTTGCCGGTGTCGGGGTCCTTGACCATTCGGACCTTGTTCCAAATCAGCCGGCCGGCATAAAGTTCATTCTGAAGCAGCCCAGTCCCTCTTTGTGCATTTCCATTGATGGTGGAGGCATTCCAGACTCGACCGCGAGGTGGTGGTATGCCGTCTTTATTGAGATTGTAAGCGATGTCGCGCGGCGTCCGTCCGTCAACGTATTCCCTAAAGACGCGACGCACGACCTCGGCTTCGTCCTCTGCGATCAGGCGCTTTCCAGGGTCGCCCAGCAGGTAAGAATAGCCGTAGGTTAATCCACCCGCATGGAGTCCTTTGTTAACTCGGCCAGCTTGGCCTCGCCGAACTTTGTGAGCATTGTCCTCTCGATAGAGCTGCCCAACAAGGCCGCGAAGCCCGACCAAGACTGTGTTTACCACCCCCTCATGAACGGCACGAATTTCGATACCAAGAAATGAGAGGCGCTTGTGAATGCCGGCAAGGTCTTCCATGTCACGAGAGAGCCGATCAAGCGCCTCGACGACGAGCACATCAAATTCGTGCTCACGAGCTTTGTCCATAAGGTGGAGCAAACCATCGCGCCCCATGACCGAACCGCCGGAGCGAGCTCGATCGTCAAACGTTGCGACAACGTTCAAACCCTCACGCTCAGCGTAAGTTCGGCAGAGCGTGAGTTGATCGTCTATTGATCGTTCATTCTGAAGATCGGTTGAGAAGCGTGCGTATATCGCGGCTCGATTCATGATCTATTTTCTCGGCCTGTTCGCGCGCGTGATCTTCGCGGGCCGCTTGGCGCGCGAGAGCGCTTGCAAGACGCAGAATCGCTCTGTCGGGCGCCGGGCGCAAGATGCTTTTGTGGGATTTCACCACCATTGCGGGTGGCGCTCGTCATGGAAGAATAGCCAGGGGCACAATCTCGCGGAAAATACCAGTCCGCAGAATGCGCGGCCTCCTTCAAGCCTGCCGAGATCACTTTCTTGGTCCATGTCTCGCAAGATGTGTTCAGGCGCGAGACAAGAGAAGGCATCAAATCCGTCGGTCGCAAAAAGGGATAGCAAGGCGTGCTATTCGGAAACCACAAGCTTGATCGGTTGCTCTCGTTGAATCAGCCCTTGCGCTTGGCAGCTGCTGCTCGGCCCCTCGTCGGACTCCAGTGATTGCTCGTCAGCCTACAACACCGATGCGAAAATCGCATCAGCTTCGCGGATGACCGAGGTTTCCAGGCCTTCAGCGGTCTCGCTAATCCGAAGCTGATTCCGACAGTCAGCTCGGAGCTCCTGGCCCGAACTTGTTGAGAGCTTGGCCGACTCGGTTGCAGCACGAACCGCCAACCAATGCGCGCCCTGACTTATCGCAGTGTCATAGGCTTTAGTTAGGACTTTCATCCCTCGGGTCACATCCGCCTTGGCGATCAAGCAACCCTCAATACGTTCTATTTCAGCCTGCGCCCATCTCTCGTCGGTCTTGTCCATCGCCTCGATAGCATTCTCGATCGCCCCGAGGCCCTCATCGATCCGTCCATGCCGGAGGCAAATATCCGCAATCGACGAATAGAAGTGTGGCAAGTGCAGTTCAGAGCCCGTCGAGCGCCAACGGTTAATGCCATCTCGCAGCATTTTGAGCCCTTCGTCGGGTAGGTCGCTGCCGATGGCCCAGCCGAGCAACGTGCGAGCACCGCCGGACCAGGATGCCAGTCTGCGGTTGTCAGCTAAAATGAGCATCTGTTCAGCGATCGCGCGGCACTCGACCGGCTCATTGCGGAAACGTCGAGCAAGGGCGAGGTTCATGAGGATAAATGCCAGATTGAGCGGATGATCGAGCCGCTCCGCGGTTTCAACGCTCGACGCACAATTGGCGAGCCCGGTATCGACCCGCCCTGCGAGCACCTGCGCCACGCCGAGATAACTGCGACAAATCGAGGGGCCGTCCTCTCCATACCTTGCGACATCGAAATGCCTATCGGAGGTCGCCCAGGCATTGATTCCAGCCTCGGCCTCCCGTGCAGCATCCCCAATGGCACCGAGATAGAAATAGGACGTGGCGAGCGCCCGATGCGCCAAAGTCGTTTCCTCAACGTTTTCTCTGCGCGAGGCTTCGACAAGGAGTTCCTTGGCCAAGTGTCGGCTCCGGTGCAGGTCAGGCCGGTCAAGATAGAAGTTCCAAAGCGAACGTCGGGCAAAAAAGAGGTTGGACGTGAGGCCCGTGGATATACAAAGCTCTTCGGCACGGAGAAAGTTCGCTTCAACCTTCTCCGACGCATATCCAGCTGACGCGTTCAGCGGGACGCCCATTTCAATCCGGATTCCGAGTTCAAGCTCATTTGCATCGCCCGAGTTAGTGACTGCTTCCAGGGCGTGCAGCGCGCTCGTGAAATGCGCGACCGCCTCCGGATTGGCAAATCGCGCCGCGGCAGCGCGCCCAGCTTGGAGGAAGCATTCAGCTGCCTCACGATACCGCTTTGCCGCCATGAGGTGGTGTGCAACCAGCTCCGGTTCGGCTGTCGACTCCGAGCCGAGTTTGTCGGCCAGCTGGCTGTGTATGTGCTGGCGCACCGATTTCAACATGCTGTGATAGGCAGCATCGCGAACGAGCGCGTGCTTGAACGTGTATCGTGCGTCCGAGCCCCGTCCGCGACGGAAGACGAGCTCGGCATCCACGAGCTGATCGAGTGCCTCTTCCAACTGGGCAGCGCTGAGCCGCGTGACCGATCGAAGGAGGTCGTGGCGGAATTCGCGGCCGATGCATGCGGCCATTTGCGCAACTTCCTTGACCGGCTGCAATCGGTCGAGGCGGGCCATCAGCGAATCGTGCAACGTTAGCGGAATGTCGAGATTTGCGAGTCCGGCATGATCTTCGTCGAAGACGGCTGCGCGATCGAAGTGGCGGGCTTCAAGAACACCCTTTGTCAGCTCTTCAATGAACAGCGGCACACCATCCGTCGTGGCGATGATCTTGTCCACAATGGTGGGCGGTAGTCGAATATCGCCAGCGAGCTTCTCGATGAATGCGGTGGTCTGTTCACGGCCCAGGCGATTAAGCGCCAATTTCGTCACTATGGGATGTCGGCCAAAACCGTGTTCGAAGGTCGGTCTCGTCGTCACCATCATCATGACCCGAGCGTGCTGAATCCGTTCGACACATTGATCCAACAATTCGAGCGTTGTCGCGTCAATCCAGTGGATGTCCTCGATCACGAACAACAATGGCAGCCTTGCTGCAGCGTCGAGAATGTCGTCCAACAATCCGTCAAGCGTTCGCGCTCGCAGTTGCTGCGGATTCAGGCCCGTCAAAGCATCGCTGTGGTGGTTTTGAAGATCGAGCAGGGAAGCGAAAATAGGCAACAACGGATTTGCTGGACCTTTGGTGGCTTCGAGTTTTCTGACCTTCTCTTCATCCTCATCGGCTTCTCCAATACCGATAGTGCGGCGGAGCTGCTGAACAGCTGGATAGAGCGGCGAGCCAGAGTAATACGGCGAGCACTGATAGCTCACCCGCACATGGTTCTCTTGAGAGACCGCGTCGATCAAGGCGCGGGTGATGCGAGATTTTCCGATACCCGCCTCGCCGCTGAGAAGCACGAGCTGGCCTTCGCCCCTCTTCGCTTGGCCCCATCGTTCGAGAGCAAGTCCGAGTTCGAGGTCTCTTCCGAACATGACTTGAGGAGCGCTCGTGACGCGCGCGTCATAGCGTGTCTCGATGGCATGTTCCCCGACAACCAGAAATGGCGAGACGGGTACCGAAAATCCCTTCAGTTCGATAGGACCCAGGCTCTCGACCGCGAATATTCCGCCGAGCAACTTTCTCGTGCTCTCGGCGACCACCACATATCCCGGTTGGGCCAGGGCTTGCAGCCGAGCGGCGAGATTGGGTGTTTCGCCAATGACGACTTCTTCGTGTGCGGACCCAGTCCCGATGACTTCTCCGACGACACATAATCCCGTGGCAATTCCCACTCTAGCTGCCATTGGCACTTGAGCAGGAGTGCGCAAACTGGCGACAGCTTTCACAATGGAACGTCCAGAGCGGACCGCCCGCTCGGCGTCCTCCTCGTGGGCGAGTGGCCAGCCGAAGTAGCACAGCACGCCGTCGCCCATGAATTTGGCGACGTAGCCATCATAACGGGCGACCTCTGCGGCGACCAACGATTGATATGCGGCTATGACCGAGCCCAAGTCCTCAGGATCGAGCGTCGAGGCCAGCACGGTCGATCCCACGAGGTCGACGAACATAACCGTCAGGTTGCGCCTCTCTGCCTCACTCCCCTCTCGCCTAGGCACTGCACTTTGGAGAGCATCCCGCTTGGCATTGTCGTTTGCTTTCGGCGGTTGGGCCGGTGGATGCGAGAGCTCGGCGATCGCGGCCAGGATTCTTCTCCGGTGACCAACAGATTTTACGCCAAGCTCCCGCAGGTCATCGTCGGAGAGCTTTGGTAGAATTGCCGGTTCAATGTCGTTGTCGATGAATGCGCCGGCATACTGCTCAAGGCCCAAACCTTGCAGCCATGAAGCGATCTCCTTGCCGCCCTGCTGACGATCCATCGAAGCAGTCAAGCGCACATACTCAAAATGTCAATCGGACCGCCTAAGAATGCGTCACCGTTTGTGGTCAGGTGCGGACGAGCAGCGTCCGCGCTGCACCGAAGCGCTCCCCATCCGATTGCCTGGGCTCACCGCTGCTCCTGGCGCAACCGCGACCTCCAAAATGATCGCCAACAATGTCTGCGTTCAGGCAGTGGCAACAGTGCCTTCAATGGCTGACATGCTGAAGGGTTTCGGGTGCCGTTAGGCGTACGAAAGTCTCTCATGCAGGAACCCGCGGGCCGCACGCTCTGAGCTATGGAGAT
>NZ_JAMYQK010000014.1:0-133297 GCF_040320845.1 Mesorhizobium sp. M0601 | reverse complement strand
CCACGTCCGACTATGACAAGGAGAAGCTGCAGGAACGTCTCGCCAAGCTGGCGGGCGGCGTTGCCGTCATCCGCGTCGGCGGCGCGACCGAATCCGAGGTCAAGGAAAAGAAGGACCGCATCGACGATGCGCTGAACGCCACGCGCGCGGCCGTCGAAGAAGGCATCGTTCCCGGCGGCGGCGTCGCGTTGCTGCGCGCCAAGGCTGTGCTGAAGGGGCTGACCGGAGCCAATGCCGATGTGACGGCAGGCATCTCGATCGTGCTCAGGGCCCTTGAAGCGCCAATCCGGCAGATCGCCGAGAATTCCGGCGTCGAAGGTTCGATCGTCGTCGGCAAGCTCGCCGAGGGCAAGGATCACAATCAGGGCTTCGATGCCCAGAACGAGGTCTATGTCGACATGATCAAGGCCGGCATCGTCGACCCGGCGAAGGTGGTACGGACGGCGCTGCAGGACGCGGGCTCCATTGCGGCGCTTCTGATCACGGCGGAAGCCATGATCACCGACGTTCCGGCGAAGGAAGCCGCTGCTTCACCCGGCGGCATCGGCTATTGACCAGCCACTGCCGGAAACAAGCCTGAAAGACAGCCGCCGGGGTATCTTCCCCGGCGCGCACCATCGGCAAGGAGATCGATCAATGATCGCATTCGTCCCGAAGCCAAAGGCAGCGGCGAAAATCGAAGTGGCCGAGGAAAGCCGCTTCGATCGCATTCGCAGGCTTGCCGACAAGCACAGGAAAGCCAACGCCGGCATGATAGGCCGCGACCCGAAAAAGATCGCGGACAAGCGTCCCATGTGACGACTGCCAATGCTCGGCACCTCGCGCAAGCGCGGAACCTTCATCGCCCTTGTAGGCAGCGCCAAAATGGACGAATAGTCATAGCGGCGCGCCGCCGTGAAATTGCCGGCATGCGGTTTCTCAGTTGGCGGCATCGCCGCAGCCGGATCCTGGAATGGCCAGTCCTTTGGAACCACGCAAGAGAAGAGGTCCGATCGCCGCAAGGCTGCTGGCGGTGGATGCGTGGATTGATTCCTCGGTCTACGAAATCGGCTTCAGGGCGCGCCAGTTCTGGGAAGCGGCGACCATCTTCTCGCGGCGTTTCCGTGTCGACGGCTGGCGCCGCGGCCTGATCGAACTGTTGAGTGAAGGCTTTACGCTCGGTGCCGGCGGCATCGTCGTCCTTTTGGCGCTGGCCTTGCCGGCCTTCCAGATAACCGCCGGCGACTGGCGCACGCAAGGCGACTTCGCCGTCACCTTCCTCGACCGCTACGGCAACGAGATCGGCCAGCGCGGCATCATCCAGCGCGATTCGGTGCCGGTCGACGAGATGCCCGACCATGTCATCAAGGCGGTGCTGGCGACCGAAGACCGCCGTTTCTTCGACCATTACGGCATCGATGTGCTCGGCCTGTCGCGCGCCATATTCGAGAATGTGCGGGCAAATTCCGTCGTCCAGGGCGGCTCGAGCATCACCCAGCAGCTGGCCAAGAACCTGTTCCTGACCAATGAGCGGACATTCGAGCGCAAGATCAAGGAAGCCTTCCTGTCGCTGTGGCTCGAAGCCAATCTGTCGAAGAAGGAAATCCTGCAGCTTTACCTCGACCGCGCCTATATGGGCGGTGGCACCTTCGGCATCGAGGCGGCAGCCGATTTCTATTTCGGCAAGAGCGTCAAGGACCTGAACCTTGCCGAGGCGGCGATGCTGGCCGGCCTGTTCAAGGCGCCGACCAAATATGCGCCGCACATAAACCTGCCCGCCGCCCGGGCGCGGGCCAATGTGGTGCTGTCCAACCTGGTCGATTCCGGCTTCATGACCGAAGGCCAGGTGCTGCAGGCAAGATTACACCCGGCCGAAATCGTCGACCGCGGCGAGCAGAAGAGCCCCGACTACTACCTCGACTGGGCCTTCGACGAGGTCAAGAAGATCGCCGCCAAAGGCGGCCCGCACTCGCTTGTCGCCCACACCACCTTCGACGCCAACATCCAGAAGGCGGCCGAAGAATCGATGGAGTTCCACCTCCGCCAGTTCGGCAAGGAATACAACGTCACCGAGGGCGCCATCGTCGTCATCGAGACCAATGGCGCGGTCAGGGCGATCGTCGGCGGCCGCGACTACGGCGCCAGCCAGTTCAACCGCGCCACCAAAGCGCTTCGCCAGACCGGCTCCTCGTTCAAGCCCTATGTCTATGCGACGGCGATGGAGCATGGCTTCACGCCGGATTCGGTGGTTTCCGGCGGACCCATCTCCTGGGGCAGCTGGTCGCCCCACAATTACAATGGCGGGTCGGCCGGCAACGTCACGCTGATCACGGCGATGGCCAAATCGATCAACACGGTGCCGGTGCGGCTGGCCAAGGATTATCTCGGCATCAAGCCGATCAAGGCCATGGCCGAGGCGATGGGCGTCGAGTCGCCGCTGGAATCGCACAAGACCATGGTGCTCGGCACGTCGGGCATGACCGTGATGGACCAGGCGACGGGTTACAGCGTATTTGCCCAGAACGGCCTTGCCGGAACCCGGCACGGCGTCAGCCAACTCTTCACCCGTACCGGCGAGGTGGTCTACGACTTCGCCAAGGATGCGCCGCCGCCGCATCGGGTGCTGTCGGAGCAGGCGCTCAAATACATGAACACCATGCTGGCGGCGGTGCCGGTGATCGGCACTGCCCGGCGCGCGGCCCTTCCAAACATCGTCGTCGCCGGCAAGACCGGCACGACCCAGTCCTACCGCGATGCCTGGTTTGTCGGCTTTACCGGCAACTACACGGCCGCCGTCTGGCTCGGCAATGACGACTTCACCGCGACCAACAAGATGACCGGCGGCACGCTGCCGGCCATGGTGTGGCAGCGGCTGATGGTCTATGCGCACCAGAATATCGACCTCAGACCGATTCCCGGCCTCGATCACCCCTTCGTCGATGCCGAAATTGCCGCCAAGGCCGAGGAAGCGGAAAAGAAGAACGCCGAACAGGCAGCTGCCGATGCCGCCGCCGAGCGTCCGCCGGTGCTGTCCAGCCGGACCACCCAGACCCTGAAGGAACTGACCAGGCTGTTCCAGGCGGCACCCGTGCTCGACGCGCCCGCTGCACCGGAAACCCTCTCGGCGCTGTGACGCCCAATTGCGCGGGGCCGCTTGCCACAAGGCCCTGCGCCGCGATATCCCCGAGCGGCAATCTTTCAGTCCCGGCCTTCGGTTCCCTGCCTCCTCATGCTCAAGAACGCCTTCCTGACACTGCTTTCGCTTGCCATCGCCGTCGTCGGCGGTGGCGGCAGCGTCTGGTATGCACTGAAGCTGCAGGATGGCGTCGGCGCCATCAGGATCGGCCAATGGACCGCCTTCCCCGATATCGGCACGCCGACGGCAGATCCCTATTCGAAGGCCCGCGTGGCTCGCGAAGGCGTGCTGGCGCTCGGACAGGCGGAAGGACTGTCCTTCATAGCCGAGCGCGATTCCGGCGGCGAACAGCTCCAGCGGCAATGTGCCTACAAGATCGCGGGCGGCTTTCCCACCGCCCGGTTCTGGACGCTTTATGCCGCCGACCAGTCGCTTGGCGTGGTCGAGACCGGCAAGCCGAGGCCGGCTGCGCTGCAGTCCTATCAAGTGCTGCGCCAGGCCGACAATTCGGTGGTCATTTCCGTCGGCAGCCGCCCAGCGCCCGGCAACTGGCTGCTGACCAGCGGCGCCGGCAAGATGTACTTGGTGCTTACGTTCTACGACACGCCGATCGCCAGCAGCACCGGTCTCTCGGACGTCACGCTGCCACAAATCCAGAAGGTCGGCTGCAATGCGTAGCCTGCTGCATGCCGTGCTGCTCGGCCTGCTCGGCGCCGGCATCGTGCACATCATCGTGCTGCTGCTCGTCCCCGAGTTCTCCGAACGCGACGCCTGGTCGCGATTGGCCATGGCTTCGGATCTCTACAAGATGACCAGGCTCGACGCGGAAGCCGGCGGCGCGCCGGTGGTGAAATCGGTCGATCCGCTATTTTATGCGGCGGCATGCCGTTTCGATCTTGCCGAGGGGATGGTGCGGGTCAAGGCGCCGGGCAAGGTGCCGTTCTGGTCGATATCGGTCTATGACCGCGGCGGCCACAACATCTACTCGTTCAACGACCACAGCGCGACCGCAGGCATGCTCGACACCGTTGTGCTGACGCCGGCCCAGATGATCGAGGTCCGCAAGGATCTTCCCGAGGAACTGCAAGGCGCCATCTTCGTCGAGGCGCCGATAGAGGAAGGCGTATTCGTCATCCGTTCGTTCGTGCCCGACGACAGCTGGAAGCCGATCGTCTCGCGGTTTCTCGAACAGAGTTCCTGCGAACTGCAGGATTTTTAAGCCGGTTCCGATGCTCAGTGATGCGGTACCGGCAATGTTCCCGAAGGTCCCGGCTTGTCGGGGCCGGCCGGCCGCGTTTCGCCGGTCAGCGGCCGCTGTTCGTAGCGCACCCCGGGAAAGATGATCACTGCCGCCGGCGCGGTTTGTTGTGCTCGATTGGTTGCCGCCGTTCGCGGCACGAAAGACAGTACCATGCCCATGGTTCGCGTATTCCTCTCGGTTGCCCCGGAGCACAACGCAACGCCTCCATAGTCGATTAAGAAGGCAGTAGGTTAACGGAGCGCTAACGGATCGCCGCTAAATTGATCTTTGTTCTTGGGAAACGCGAAACCGGTACAGCCCGGCAGAGCGCTGTCCAGATCGTGTCGAGTGTCGGGCGTATCCTTCGTGTCAGCTTCGGATTTCAGGCAAATCGCAGCAGGAGCTGAATCGGGAAAGGCCGAAAGGCTGTTTCGCGCCGCGGTATCGGCGTTCTGCTCGCTCACCCGGCCTTCGCGCCGGGAAATCGCGCAGCTCGAAGACCTGACGCTGCCGCTGTTCGAGAATGTCTCGGTCGAATCGCGCCGCTACGTCGCGGCAGCCCTTTCCGAATGCGAATATGCACCCGCCGCGCTGGTGCGGCGGCTTTGCCAGGAGCGGGTCGACATCGCCGCTCCGCTGCTCATCCGCTCGCGCGCCCTCAGCGACGTCGACCTGATCGCGCTGATCGGACGTCACGGCCTGCCGCATGCCCGTGCCATTGCCCGCCGCAAGGATCTCAATCAGACGATCGCGGATCTCATCAAAGTGCTCGAAAGGCCGACGCTGGTGCGGTCGCAGCAGCAGCCGGAAACAACCGCCAAAGCCGCGTCCGAAAACGCCGAAGTGGTTGCGGGCGAGGTCAACAGGCAAGAGGCTTCCGATGCCGCTGAAACTGTACGCCGCCGGTTGCGATCCATGATGCGCGCCGAGAGCGGCGCCTCCATCAGTCCGTTCGTCGAGCCACAAACCTATGTCAAGCTGCGCGAGACCGCGCTGACCGGCAATGCGGCATTCTTCCAGACAGCGCTCGCCGATGCGCTCGAAGTCGATTTTTCAACGGCGCGGACGCTCACCGCAAGCCACAATTACACATCGCTGCTGGCCGCCTTGCGCGCGCTCGACCTCAGCGAAGACAAGGCGTTCCTGATCACGGCCGCCATCTATCAGACCGAGTTTCCGCACCCGCAGGCGATCCGCATCTTCCTCGACCGCTACCGCCTGCTGCACCGCGACGCGGCGTTGGACAGGCTCCGCGGCTGGAAGGCCGAGACCGTGTCGAAAATCGTTCGCAAGCCTGGGCGCGTCGCCGCAAATGCCGACCTGCGCAAGCCGAACAGCGCCGATATGACCGCCACCCCAAAGGCGCGTCGCGTCTGAAGGGCTTGCCGTTAAGACGCCTTGACCGAGATAAGCTCCTCGACGCGAATGGCGCCCGCCTCGATCTCGACCACCCAGATATCCGGATCGAATCTCTTCTCGCGCTCCAGCCGCGCGTCGAAGATGGCGGCATCGTCGCCTTCGCCAAGCAGGCTGAAAAAACGGTCGTCCGGCCTGGCTGAATCGTAACTCGTCTGCGGCGCCGGCCCGAACAGCGCCATCTCCCCTTGCCTGCCCCGCGCCAGCACGAAAACCGCGCCGGCTTCCGTCGCGCCGCGCTTGACCACGGCGGCAAAGCCGCCGGCGCTGAAAACCCGGCGCAACAGCGCCGACACCCACAGATCGGTGGTTACCCGCATGGAGAAGTCCTGGACATGCGGCGGTCCTTACAGCATTGGCCGGAAGACCGTAACCGGTCTTTGCGAGGCGATCGGCGAGCGGCCGTTTCGACCCTTAGTTGGTCAGGCCGATCTCGCGCATCTTGACGTAGACGATCTCGTCGGGCTCGCCGGTCTCCGGCAAGCCGAACAGCGCCTGGAATTCCTTGATCGCGGCCTTGGTGCGCGCGCCGACGACGCCATCCAATCGCATGTCGTCATTGCCGAACGCCTTCAGTCCGGCCTGGATCTTGACGATGCGGGGATCAGGTGTTTGCGCCACCGCATTTGCCGGTGCGGACGCTGGAATGGCGGTTGGAACAGCGGCCGTTTCGACCGGCCGCGGCACCGGATGCGGCACCACGGCTGCGGTCGTCGGCGTGGCACCCAGTTGATCCAGCAAAACGCTGTCGATCTCGCCGGAGGCATTTAATCCGACCTTCTGCTGATAGGCCTGGATGGCCTTGCGCGTATTCGGTCCGGGAATCCCGTCGACGGTGCCGGAATAGAAATCGAGATCCTTCAATATGCCCTGGACCTGCTCGACGACCGGGTCGCTCTTGATCGGCGCAGCGGCCGGACGCACGATATTGATGGTGGTTTCGGGCTCGTCGCTGTCCGCCCGGGGAAAGCGCTCGATACTCCTCGTGGCGAAAAACGCGCCGGCATGCGGAAAAGGCTGGTACCAAAGCGCGTTCGCCGAGACGTAGAACAGCGTCACCAGGAACGCGGTGGAGCCGCCGACCACAACAGGATTGCGCGAGATCAGGCTGCCCAGCGCCATCGCTCCGTGCTCGAAGGCATTGCCGCGGCGTTTGACCGCCCTAGGCTGTTTTGCGGAGCGACCCATTGCTCTCCCCTTTGCCACCGTCCGCCTTGGCTTTGACTGCGGACATCGGCACCACGCCGGCCTTCTCCGCCGAGCGGCCCGTCGGGCCGTTCACGGGAAGGCTGATCGTCACCGTGGTGCCCTCGCCAGGCATGCTTTCGATCGACATGGTGCCCTCGTGCAGCGCCACCAGCCCCTTCACCAGCGAAAGCCCGAGGCCTGTGCCTTCGAAACGGCGGGTATAGTCGTTCTGGATCTGCATGAACGGCTTGCCGAGATTGGCGAAATCTTCCTCGGCGATGCCGATGCCGGTGTCCCGGACCCAGAAATGCAGCCGCGAGCCGATGCGCTTGGCGCCGATGACGACATTGCCGCCTTCGGGCGTGAACTTGATCGCGTTGGAGACGAGATTGATCAGGATCTGCTGCACGGCGCGACGGTCGGCATTTATTTCGCCTGCGTCCGGCGCGATCTGGGCCTGCAGATCGATAGCCTTTGCCTCGGCTTGCAGGCGCATCATCGATTGGCACATCTCGACCGCTTCGCGGAAGCGGAACGGTTCCGGTTCGGTCGCGTAAGCGCCCGATTCGATCCGCGATACGTCGAGTATCGAGGTGACGACGGCAAGCAGGTGCTGGCCCGAATCCCTGACCAAGCCGACATATTCCTTCTGGCGAGGATCCTTGAAGCTGCCGAACATCTCGTGCAGCAACATGTCGGAAAAACCGATGATGGCATTGAGCGGGGTGCGCAACTCATGGCTGACGACGGCAAGGAAGCGTCCTTTCGCCACCTCGGCGGAGGCAGCCGCCTCATTGGCAGCGGCAAGCTCCTGGCGCAGTCCGGCCAGTTCGTCGTTCTCGCGCAGAAGAAGCGTGAAGACAGTCTCCTGCCCCGGCGCGCGCATCATCTCGAGCGAGAACGGCCGGTAATTGTCGGCCGTCACGCCGCTGCTCTGCGGCAGCCGGACGCGAAGGTCGAGCCGGCGCGACAGGGCGCCATCGCGCATATCGGCCAGCGCACTGAGATACGGGACGCGGTCGGACAGATGGATGCGATCGAAAAGTCCGGTGCCGAAAAGCAGCTCCGGCGGCAGCCTCAGCATAGTGCGTGCCTTAGCCGAGACGTCCAGAACCTCACCATGCGCAGCGATTCGCAGCACGACGGCGTCGATCAGGTCTTCGAGCCGGTGGCTGCCGGCCGGATCGAGCTGTGCGTTGGCGGCGCCGCGAAGCGGAGCGATACGCGGAATGAGCGTGAGTGCCCAGGCCAGTGGTACCAGCCAGTGCCATGCGGCGATTTCGGTCTGGTGGGCGAGCGGCAAGACTGAACCGGCTAAAGGCTGCAGCAAGACTGCGACAAAGGCCGATATGGCGCCCCAGACCACGGCACGGCGCGATTGGCCGATCCACCACGCTTCAAACGGCAGCGCCACTGCGAGCAAGGCAACCGGCGAGGCCACACCGCCGGCGGCAGCGATAAGGGCACCGAGGGCAACGCTGCCGACGACCAAGGCGAGTTGGCCGGCCAGGGTCATCTTGCCCGAGGCAGCCACCAGCAGGGCGGCGAACCAGCAAAGGCCGAACGCCGCAAAGATCGCAGCCACAGTCACGGCCGCGCCCATTCCCGACGTGACCAGCGTCACCGCTGCACCCGCGCTGAAGAAAGGCGCCGCCAGCATGACGCCAATGAACCGGCTGTGGCGGCGACGATCGCTCTGGCCGAGCACGGACGGATGAACCATCCGTTCGCAACCGGCGGCTATCGCGCCCGGCAACTCGGCGTATCTGGCCTTGATCGCACTCAACTCAACGCACCCGGTCGTGAACGGCCCTGCTTTGCAGGCGGCTTTTGTCGATCCGAAACTCGCATCCAGCGTTTAAGGAATGGATAAGGCTGGGCCGATCGTCCCCCGGCAGGCTGCAAATATCGGGATACCGGCGGGGAAAAACCGGGGCAATTGCCGCCATAGTAAACGGAGCGTTATCCACACCGCCCGCGCCTGCACCTGCGACCGAGGGCATCAAACTGTCGCCGATTAAGAAAATGACCACGAAAAACAATAGGTTGGATGGTTATTATTTGCTGAATAAAATCTGAGCCGTTCGAGGCAAATGAACTTCAAAACGCTTCGTTTCGAATCTGCCTAAAATTTGAGGAAAACTGTTGCTTTCGGGACAAGCCGTCCTTTGCGCGTCTGTGTCAGTATCGCGGTACAAGGGTCGTGCGGTTCGGAGGCATGACCGTCATAAAGGACAGACAGATGGGCTTTCTGATAAGAGCTGCTTTCTGGTTTTCGCTGGTGCTTCTGGCGCTGCCGCTGGGTGTCGGCGCCGATGATGCGGGCCGCGAAAGCGTCGGGCCGCTCCAGGCGCTGTTTGCGGCGCGCGAAGCCGTCGGCGATATCGCTGGCATCTGCGAGCGCAAGCCGGACGTGTGCGAGACCGGCAAATCGGCAATGCATACCATCACCGCCCGGGCAAAGGAGACCGCCAAGATCGCGGCTGCCATGCTGGACGACAAGGCCGCTGAACCCGATACAGTGACGACTACCGGCAGCGTGCCCGGGGAAATCGTCTTGCCGGCGAAAGTCGATCTGCCGGCGAAACTGCACTTGCCGGCGAAGAACTGAGACTGTTTCGGCCGAATTCATCGCCGGACCGCAAGGCTCCCCATGCCCGGCGCCTGCGGCGTTTCTCCTCTTTTTCCGTGACGCGGCAGCGCCGGATCACTATATCCGGGAGCATGACGACGACGATCCAGACCATCCGCGACGACTTTTCCCTGCTCGACGAGTGGGAAGACCGCTATCGCTATGTGATTGAACTGGGTGAAGCGCTGCCGCCGTTTCCCGATGAGCAACGCATACAAGCCAACAAGGTGCCGGGCTGCGTCAGCCAGGTCTGGCTGACTACCGAGCAAGGCGGGGGTGTCGACCCCGTTATCACCTTCAAGGGCGATTCCGACGCGCATATCGTGCGCGGCCTGGTCGCCATCATGCTGGCGCTGTTTTCGGGACGGCCGGCCAGTGAAATCCAGAGGACCGACGCCGAGGCAACGCTAAAGGCGCTCGGACTTGACGAGCACCTGTCGCCGCAGCGCGCCAATGGTCTCCGCTCGATGGTCAAGCGCATCAAGCGTGACGCCGAGGCAGCGTTGAAGCAGACCGCCTGACCGCACGGCAGTTGCTGGCGGGCATGGCGGGTTCGACCTTGACCCCATAATACAAAACGGCGCCCGCAGGCGCCGTTTGAGTATCAAACCGGAAGAGCCGCTTGTCAGCGTCCCTTGCGCTTGCGGCCGAGACCCATCTTCTTGGCGAGCTGCGAACGGGCGGCCGCGTAATTGGGCGCAACCATCGGATAGCTCGGGTCCAGGTTCCACTTTTCGCGATACTGGTCGGGCGTGAGATCATAGTGGGTCATCAAGTGACGCTTGAGCGACTTGAACTTCTTGCCGTCTTCGAGACAGATGATGTAGTCGTCATGCACCGACCGCTTCGGATTTACCGCCGGCTTCTGCTTGTCGGCAGGCGGCTGCTCGGCGGCCCCGCCGACACGCCCGAGAGCGGCATGGACATCGGCGATAAGGTTCGGCAGTTCGCCGACCGGTACGGGATTGTTGCTGACATAGGCAGCCACCACATCGGCGGTGAGCTCGATCAGCGCGTCACTGTTTCTGGAAGGTGTTTCGGTAATATCCATGGCGTTCAGGTCCCAACGAGAATTGTTTCTGTCTACGCCCTATTTTTGGCAGGCAGGGCATCGCGCGAACTTGTGCAGGAAAAAGCCTCCGCGATTCGCGTCGCGGCATCTTAATGAGCCTGAGCGCCAAGTAAGTCAATTCGCTTCTTGCGGTCTATTCAGCGATACAAGTCAAATATTCCTCATTCAGCTTCACTCTTTCGTGCAAAGTGTAACCTTGCCGTTTTTTCTGGTCAGACCAGCATCGACTGACGCGGCGGCAAGCAGCCATTACACAAACGGCAGCAGGTAAATAGAGTTCGATGCTTGACCCTGCCGGCGGCATTACAGCCTGGATGATCGGTGGATTCAGTAAAATCATAGGTTGCGAAGCGTTACTGTTGCTCGCGAGCCGTCGCCGGAGCGGTGCGCTGTGTCATTGAAGTGGGGTAATGTATTTCCGTAGACCCAGCCATATCGGCCACTTGCCAAGCCGCGAAGGCAGTTGCATGAGATTGACCGGCACTGGCAGGGTCATCGCAGCGACGGCGAGAACCGCGGCAGTCCGAGAAGAAATATTCGTTATCCGTTCCTCCAGCCCGTCCTCTCGAGCCACCACGACAATAGATCATAGCCCTTGAACCCGCGCTGCTCGGCGTGTTCATTCGCCATTCAAGTAGCTTCCACAGCGAGACGCAATGACCAGAACCCCAGTGTTTCCGACCGCCACGCCGCCGCAGCCGGAGAAGCGACCGATCTTCGACACGCATCACGGCATAACGCGGACGGACGATTATGCCTGGCTGAGGGCCGCCAATTGGCAAGAGATGTTCAGGGATCCGTCCCTGCTCGACGGCCAAATCCGCGCCCACCTCGAGGCCGAGAATGCTTATCAGGCGGCGCTGATGGCCGATACGGTCCAATTGCAGAAGCAGCTTTTCGCGGAAATGAAGGGACGCATCAAGGAAGACGATTCTTCCGTGCCGATGAAGGACGGACCTTACGCCTACGGCTCCTCCTTCAAGCTTGGCGGCCAGCAGCCGCGTTATTTCCGCACGGCGCGTGACGGCGGCGACAAGCAGATATTGCTCGACGGCGATGCCGAGGCCGAGGGCAAGCCCTATTTCCGCCTGGGCGGCGTCGATCATTCGCACGACCACAGCAAGCTGCTCTGGGCCTTCGACGACAAGGGTTCCGAATTCTACACGCTGCGCGTCCGCGATCTGGCCGGCGGCAACGATCTGGCGGACAGGGTCCCGGACACCGGCGGCGGCGGTGTGTGGGATGCCGGCAATGACGGTTTTTTCTACACCCGCCTCGACCCCAACCACCGTCCTTCCAAAGTGCTGTTCCATGCGCTTGGCGACGGTCCTGAAAACGACCGGCTGATCTACGAGGAGACCGATCCCGGCTTCTTCATGGATGTCGGTGGCACGCGCTCCAACGAGTGGATCATGATCGGCATCAACGATCATGAGACCTCGGAATACCGCATCATGAGCGCCAACGATCCGTTCGCAGAGCCGAAGCTGGTTGCGGCGCGCCAGACCGGCCTGCAGTACGAACTCGAGGAAGGCGGCGACATCTTCTTCATCCTCACCAATGCCGACGGCGCCAAGGACTTCAAGATCATGACGGCGCCGGCCCACGATCCGGTGCGCGCCAACTGGCAGGAACTGGTGCCGCACGAAGCGGGCCGGTTGATCCTTTCGGTGATCGGCTTCAAGGACCACATGGTCCGGCTCGAGCGCAAGGAAGGCCTGCCGCGCATCGTCGTACGCGACCGCAAGAGCGGCGAGGAGCACCTGATCTCCTTCGACGAGGAAGCCTTCTCGCTCGGCCTGTCCGGCTCCTACGAATACGACACCGAGATCATGCGCTTTTCCTATTCGTCGATGACGACCCCGGCGCAGGTCTTCGATTACAACATGCGCACCCGCGAGCGGGTGCTGCTCAAGACCCAGGAAGTGCCGTCCGGCCACGACCCGGAGCACTACGTCACGCGCCGGCTGATGGCGCCTGCCGCCGACGGCGAACTGGTGCCGATCTCGCTCCTCCATCACCGCGACACACCGCTCGACGGGTCGGCGCCTTGCCTGCTTTACGGCTACGGCTCCTACGGCATCACCGTGCCGGCCGCGTTCAACACCAATCTGTTTTCGCTGGTCGACCGTGGCTTTGTCTACGCGATAGCCCATGTTCGCGGCGGCAAGGACAAGGGCTATGGCTGGTACGACGACGGCAAGCGGGCGAACAAGATGAACACGTTCACCGATTTCATCGCGGTCGCCCAGCATCTCGTCGCCGAGCGCTATACGCAGCATGACCGCATCGTCGCGCAAGGCGGTTCGGCCGGCGGCATGCTGATGGGCACGGTCGTCAACATGGCGCCGCAATGCTTCGGCGCCGTCGTCGCCGAGGTTCCCTTCGTCGACGTGCTCTCCACCATGCTCGACGCCAGCTTGCCGCTGACGCCGCCGGAATGGCCGGAATGGGGCAATCCGATCGCTTCGGCGGAGGATTACCGGACCATCGCCGCCTATTCACCCTACGACAATGTCGCCGCACTCGACTATCCGCCGATCCTGGCGCTGGCCGGCCTGACCGACCCGCGCGTCACTTATTGGGAGCCGGCCAAATGGGTGGCGCGGTTGCGCGACCGCAAGACAGGTGGGAATCCGGTGCTATTCAAGATCAACATGGATTCAGGCCATGCCGGTGCCTCCGGCCGGTTCTCCAGGCTGGGGGAAATCGCCTTCACCTACGCCTTCGCGCTCAAGGTGACAGGCAAGGCCGAGCTTGCGGCGTGAACATCGGCGGATGAGCGGTCATTGCCTTCCGTTCCGCTACATGCCTTCATTGACGATGAAAGTTGCGGAGAAGCCCACCAATGATCGATCTCGCCACGTTGATAGCTTATGTCGCGGTTGTGCTTGGCTTTGTCTTCATCCCGGGTCCCGCCACTCTTCTGACGGTGGCGCGGGCAACCAGTTCCGGAACCAGGGTGGGCATTGCGACCGGCGCCGGGATCGCGGCCGGCGACGTGGTTCACACCTTCATGGCGATCGTCGGCATTTCGGCGATCATTGCCACGTCGGCGGCGCTTTTCAGCATCGTGAAGTACATCGGCGCAGCCTACCTCATTTATCTCGGCATTCGCGCGATCATCGAGAAAACGCCGGCCTATCCGGCCGCCGGCGCACTTGCGATCCCCGCTGCCAAAGCATTTCGGCAGGCTGTTTTGACCGAGGTTCTCAATCCCAAGACCGCGCTTTTCTTCCTTGCATTTCTTCCGCAGTTCGTGCGGCCTGAAAACGGATCGGTGATGCTTCAACTGGCGATATTGGGCGTCATCTTTGTTCTGTTGGGCCTCGTCAGCACGGTGGTTTTCGCCGTGGGTGCGGGCGGCCTCGGTGCATTCCTGCGCCGAAACCCGACGGTGCTGAGATGGCAAGGCAAGGCTGTCGGCGGTATCTATTGCGCCTTAGGCATCCGGCTGGCGCTGCAACAGCGCTAGGGTCTCGACAGGCGACGAGCCGTACGAGGCTTCGGGATAATGGGCAGGCACAGCTGATTTTCCGCTCGCAATTGCAAATGCCGCGCGCTACCCAGTGCGCGGCCTTTTCATAGCCGCGCCAACAATCAATCACCCAGGGATCTGCCATGTTGCTCGTCGATGTCTATCTCGACAAATCGCCCATCCAGGGCATCGGCGTCTTTGCCAAGAACCACATTGCCCGCGGCACGCTGGTCTGGAAGCTCGACCCGAAATACGACCGGCGCATCGAGGTGGAGACCTATGAGCGGGAAACCGGGCCGGTCAAAGCCTATCTCGATCGCTACGCCTATCCGGACCGGCGCGACCCGAACTACATCGTCTTCGAGGCCGACGATGCGCGCTACATGAACCATGCCGACGACCCGAATTGCGACGTCTCGCAACCGGAGGAGACCTATGCCTTGCGCGACATTGCGCCCGGCGAGGAAATGACCTGCGACTACAATCACTTCTTCGAAACCGGCTTCGACTTTCTCGGCGACCGCTGACGCAACAGCTGTCAGCTCGCCGGCTTCTTGCGCGCCGGATAGCCGTTGGGATGCGGCGGCACGGCTTTCAGGTAGGCGGCGATCGCCGAGCGGTCCTCCAGGGTCAGCACGGCCATGTTCCGCTGCACGTCGACCATAGCGCCGCCGACCGTATCGAAATCCGGCGTAAAGCCGGTTTCGAGATAGTTGGCGATGTCGGCTTCGGACCAGTCGGCGATGCCGCCCTCGCCCGACGTGATGTTCGGCACGATGCCGCTGCCTTCGGCGGCGGCCGCACCTGCCAGCCATTGGCTCTTGCTGGTGCCGCCGGCAAGATCCCGCGGCGTGTGGCATTCGCCGCAATGGCCGGGGCCTTCGACCAGATAGCGGCCTGTCAACACCGGATCCGGTGTGCCGTCGGGAAAGGAAACGACCGGCTGGTCACTCAAATAGAGCAGCTTCCACAAGCCAAGACCGCGTCGGACGTTGAAGGGAAATGCCAGCGAATTGGCGGGCGCCTTGCCGGCGACCGCGGGTAACGTCTTCAGGAATGCATAGAGATCGGCAATGTCGGCCGGCTTCATGCGCGCGTAGGAAGCATAGGGAAATGCCGGATAGAGATGCTCGCCCGACGGCGACACGCCCTTCAGCATGGCGTTGGCAAGATCCTCGACCGACCAGGCGCCGATGCCGTCCCTGGTATCCTGCGATATGTTCGGCGGCACGAAGCTGCCGAACGGCGTCTTGAGCTCAAGGCCGCCGACCAGCCGAAGGCGGGCGTCGCCTTGCGAGCCGGGCTTGGCATGACAGGATGTGCAGCCGCCGGCGTAGAAGATGCGCTTGCCCCTGGCGGCGTCGCCGGGACCAAGCTCAGCCAGCGTTGCGGCATCGACCCTGACCGGAGCCGACAGGAACCAGCCGGCAATCGCGGCCGCGCCGCCCAGAACGAGGGCGGCGCCGACAAATTTCTTCAGCAAGCGCATTGCCCGCTATCAGCCTTTTTTTACCCGGTAGTTTTGATGGCAGTTGCCGCAGCCGCCGCCAATGGTGTTGAACTGCGCCTTCAACGCGTCGGCATCCGCAGGTGCTGCGGCGACCGCCGCCTTGACGTCGGCGAGGTACTTGCCTTCAGCCGTCTTGAAGCCGGCCATGTCCTGCCAGATTTTTGGGGACGCCGTGGTGTCGCCGGTGTCGCTGCCGGCCGGGAAAAGCGTGTCGACGCCGGCATGGAATTTCTCGGCATTGACCTGCAGTGCCTGCAACGCCGTCAGCACCGAAGCTGCGTCGTAGGGCGTCTCGCCCTTGACCACTTTCGACAAGCCGGCGGCGATCTTGCCACGTTCCTTCATCAGGGCCTGCCGGTCGGCTACCGGGTCGGCAAATGCCGCCGAACCAGCGAAGGCGAGCATCGAGATGGCGAGGATAAGCTTTCTCATTCACTTGGCTCCATGTTGAAGGCAGTTCAGGATGCGGTCCCACCCCGATGACAAACGGCAAGGATGGCTTAAAAATTCCGACGCTTCGCCTCACGCTTGCGTGAAATTTTTGCAGCTGTCGTTCTGATGCTGAAAAAGAAAAGCCCCGGTTCTGCCGGGGCTTTTCTGGAACGGATCAGGCCTTTTCGTAGAGCTCGAGCACATAGTCCCAATTGATGAGACTGTCGACGAAGGCTTCGAGATATTTCGGCCGGGCGTTGCGGTAATCGATATAATAGGAATGTTCCCAGACATCGACGCCGAGGATCGGCGTCGCGCCATGGACGAGCGGGTTCTCGCCATTCGGCGTCTTCGAGATAGCCAGCTTGCCGTCCTTGACCGAGACCCAGGCCCAACCCGAACCGAACTGGGTGGTGCCGGCGGCGATGAAGTCGGCTTTGAACTTGTCGTAGCCACCAAGATCGCTGTCGACCGCCTTTTGCAATGCGCCAGGCAGCTTGTTGCCGCCGCCGCCCTTCTTCATCCATTTCCAGAAATGGATATGATTGTAGTGCTGGGCGGCATTGTTGAAGAGACCCGCATTCTTGCCGAAGGACTGTTTGACGGCCTCTTCGACCGACAAATCGCCCATGCCCGCCTCGGCGGCCAGCTTGTTGCCGTTGTCGACATAGGCCTTGTGGTGCTTGTCGTGGTGATATTCCAGCGTTTCCTTGGACATGTAAGGCTGCAAGGCCTCGTAGTCATAGGGCAAGGCGGGCAATTCAAAAGCCATCGGTCGTACTCCCTCGTGGAAAAATCCGGTGTCGATACCGGACTAACATAGGACTGGATTGGTCTGGAACAACTCCGGAAACGAAGCGCCGGCCGCTTTTTAGCGGGTCAGCCGGGCGAAGTCGAATGCGCCCATTCCCAATAGAGTTCGCGCGCCTTCTTGGCCACCGGTCCGGGCTGCAGATTGCGATCCTCGATACGCGTGACCGGCACGACTTTCGAGTGGTTTCCGGTCGAGAAGATTTCGTCCGCCTCGAGGAAATCGCGGATCGACAGCGTCTTTTCCGTCGTCGTGAACCCGTATTCGCCAAGCAGGGCCATGGTGCGCGCGCGGGTGATGCCGGAAAGGAAGGTGCCGTTCGGCGCCGGCGTCAGGACATGGCCGTCCTTGACCAGAAAAATATTCGACGTGCCGGTCTCGGCGACATTGCCCAGCATGTCGAGCACGAGCGCATTGTCGAAGCCGCGCATCTTGGCTTCGAGGATGGCCCGGCCGTTGTTGGGATAAAGGCAGCCGGCCTTGGCATTGGTCGGCATGGTTTCGATGGTCGGGCGCCGGAACGGCGACACCGTCACCGAAAAACCCGCCGGCGAGATCATCGGCGATTCATAGAGGCAAAGGCAAAAACGCGTCGAGGCCGGGTCGGCCGGCACGCCCATATAGCCGCCATGCTCGGCCCAATACATCGGCCTGATGTAGACCGCCGTCTTGCCGTCGAACTTCTTCAGCCCGTCCCAGGTCAGCCCGACGATCCTGTCGGTGCTCATCGTCGGCTTCAGGCCGAGCGCGATCGCCGAGGCATTTACCCGCGCTGCATGGCGATCGAGATCGGGAGCGACGCCCTCGAACCAGCGGGCGCCGTCGAACACGCTGGTGCCGAGCCACATGGCGTGGCTGCGCGGCCCTAGAATGGCAACATTGCCCTCGTACCAGTCGCCGTCGACGAAGGTCCATGTCGCGGATTGCGCCGCAGTCGCCAGTGTCATTGCCAGGTTCCGTTCGATGCTTGTTGCGGCGCATTGGAAGATGCTTTGGCGGCCGCCGTCAACCGGCTTGGCTGAGATTTGTTGAGGCCAGCGGGCTGGCGGACTGCAATCAGCGCTTGCGCCTTGCCTTACGCGGCCTCAAAACTGTCGAATGCAGTTCGCGGCTTACGTTTTCGACGCCTATGGCACGCTGTTCGACGTGCATGCGGCCGTGCGCCGTCACGCCGACCAGATCGGGCCGGACGGCCAGTTGCTGTCCGATATCTGGCGCGCCAAGCAGCTGGAATATTCCTGGGTCAGGACGCTGATGGGGGCCTACGCCGATTTCTGGCAGCTCACCGAGCAGGCGCTCGACTTCGCCCTGCGCAAGGTTCCATCCGCGGATGCCGGGCTGAGGGCGAAGCTGCTCGAGGCTTATTGGCGGCTGGACTGCTATCCGGAGGTGCCGGCCGTGCTCAAGGCGCTCAAGGCATCGGGAGCAAGGCTGGCGATCCTGTCCAACGGTTCGCCTGAGATGCTGGAAGCGGCCGTCAAATCCGCCGCGCTCGACCAGGTCCTGGACGACGTCTTTTCCGTCGACAGCGTCAGGCGCTTCAAGACCGATCCGTCGGTCTACGACATGGTCACCACGGGCTGGCGCCTCTATCCGGGCGCTGTCTCTTTCCAGTCATCCAACCGCTGGGACGTCGCCGGCGCCACCAAATTCGGCTTCAGGACGGTGTGGATCAACCGCGCCAATCAGCCAGAGGAATACCGGGATTTTCCACCGGCCCTGATCCTGCCGTCCCTTGAAGGTCTGGTCGCCGGGGTTTGACGGCCGGACATGTTGCCTCGGCGCAACAGTGACGATCCAGTCACAGCTTTGCCTTTGTTTGTCCACCCTGCGGCCAGAATTGGAACCGCCTATCGCGCCGGGCATTGCTCGGGCAACCGCGCGCAACCGGGCGCATTCATGCTTTGTTGCGATTTGAGACTTAAAAAAGGCAATCATGTTCACACCCCCATCGTCCTCTCTGCGCCTGAGCCGTCGCGGTTTCCTCAACGCAGCAGCGCTTGGCGCCGCCTCGGTCGCGGTCTCCAGTTGCACCACGCTGTCGCAACAGCCGGTCGAGCCGCCGCCGCCGACCTATGTCGAGCCGGCGCTTGGCGACTATGTGACGATGTATGGGCCGATGTCGGATGGCGGCTTCGAGCTGCCGGCCATACCGGTCGACAAGATCGACCCGCAGTTCCTGCGCCAGATCGTTGACGATCCGACCGGGCAGCAGCCGGGCACCATCGTCGTCGACACCACCAATCACTTCCTCTATCTGGTGCGCCCGGGCGGCCAGGCGATCCGCTATGGCGTCGGCCTCGGCCGCGCCGGCTTCGAATGGTCGGGCGATGCGGTGGTCCAATGGAAGCAGAAATGGCCGAAATGGACGCCGCCGGACGAAATGATCGCCCGCCAGCCCGAACTAAGACCGTACAGCGCCGACAATGGCGGCATGCCCGGTGGGCTCAAGAACCCGCTTGGCGCGCGGGCGCTCTATCTCTTCCAGGGCAACCAGGACACGCTCTACCGCTTGCACGGTTCGCCGGAATGGCGGTCGATCGGCAAATCGGTGTCGTCGGGCTGTGTTCGCCTGATGAACCAGGACATTATCGATCTCTACGACCGAGTGCCGAACAAGACCCCGGTCGTGGTGACGGCCGATATCGGCCAGCCGATGGTGGCGACAGCAAACCGCAAAGCCATCCCGATCGACGCCGGCGTGCCGGAAGGATCGATCCTGCTCGGCCCGGTCAAGGCGATCACAGACTCGATCTTCTGAGCTGACGGAAGCACAGGCGGGATTGCTCACGGCTCCTGCTGGTTTTGCCGAGCGTCGGCTTGCCCGTGCCGGTGCCCGCCTTTGGATTTGATGCTTACGTTGAGGCGGACTTTGCCGCACCTGTGTGCAGACGCCACCAGTGACAGCTCATGACCCCGGAGCGGACATTTCGCGCTCAGAAGGGATTATCACGGTGATCGGAGGGATACCCCTCCTGTCATCCTGACCGTATTTGTGCTGGATGCGCTCTGACAGGTGCGATGCCGTGGCAGGTTTTTGTAGACCTTGGCGCGAAGGAATGATCCAAAATGTAACCCTGGCCATGCCAATTGCTTCAACGATCGATGCAATCCACTCAGAGCAGGTTGATCGCAATTTGCACGTTGCCGCGCGTCGCTTTCGAGTACGGACAAATGTCGTGCGCCTCGTCGATCAGGGCTCGTGCGGTATTGTACTCCACGCCAGGCAGGCTGACGTTGAGCCGAGTGCTGAGAGAGTAGCCGTCGTCCCCGAGATTTAGATCAACCTCGGCATCGATTCTCACTCCGGCCGGCAGCATAATTTTTTGTTCGTGAGCCACAGACGCAACCGCGCTTGCGAAGCTGGCCGACCAGCCGGCTGCAAGCAGTTGCTCCGGGTTGGTGCCGATGCGCGCCGATCCGGGTATGGAAAGCCTGATGTCCAGAAGGCCATCAGAGCTGCGCGAGGCGCCATTCTCGCGGCCACCTGTGGTTGCGGTCCTGGCCGTGTAAACAACCCTTGCGATCGGGTTCATAGGCATTCTTTTGGTGGTTGTCGTACCTGCCGGAGGGGCGGCGCCGCGAACTCGATCACGCGTCGACCTCGACAACGGCGTCGGCAAAGGCCTGTGGTGCTTCCTGAGGTAGGTTGTGTCCAATGCCGCCCATGACTACCCGGTGGCTATATCTGCCTGAAAACATCTTGGCGTAAGCGCTGGCGTCCGGATGCGGCGCGCCATTGGCGTCGCCCTCGAGCGTCATCGTGGGCACGGAGATGACGGGTGCCTGAGCAAGCCGCTGCTCCAGTGGATCATATTGCACCTCGCCTTCTGCCAGGCCGAGCCGCCAGCGATAATTGTGGATGACGATCGCGACGTGATCCGGATTGTCGAAGGCCGCAGCACTCCGCTCGAACGTGGGCTCATCGAAATTCCATTGCGGCGAGGCGAGCTGCCAAATCAGCCTGGCGAAATCGCGCGTATATTTCTCGTAGCCGACACGGCCGCGATCGGTAGCGAAGTAATATTGGTACCACCATTGCAGCTCGGCCTTCGGCGGCAGCGGCAGTTTGCCGGCTTGCTGGTTGCCGATGAGATAGCCGCTCACCGAGACCATCGCCTTGCAGCGTTCCGGCCACAGGACGGCGATGATGTTCGCCGTCCGAGCGCCCCAGTCGCAGCCGGCAATCGTCGCCTTCTCGATACCCAGCGCATCCATCAGCGCGACGATGTCGGCAGCGATGGCCGACTGCTGACCATTGCGCATCGTCTCGTCCGACAGGAACCGCGTCGTGCCGTATCCGCGCAGGTAGGGCACGATCACGCGGCGGCCTTTCGCCGCCAGAATGGGCGCAACGTCGACATATGTGTGGATGTCGTAAGGCCAGCCATGGAGAAGGATAACGGGCGGACCGTCGGCAGGGCCGGCCTCTGCATAGCCGACATTAAGGACACCGGCATCGATCTGCCTGGGTTCGCCGAACGAGTTCTTTGCCGTGTGCATCGCAGACGCCGTCGTCTGGTCGACTCCAATGGGCGCCGCCTTCGCTGTCGCGGTCATGCCGAGTTCGGCAAGCGTCATGCCCATTGCGGCTGCACCGATCAGGCGACGGCGGCGCTCATCGATTTTGTCGCAAACACTGATCGTGTTCATAGTGATGTCTCTTTGTGATGAGGCAATGTGCTTTGTTCCTGCGTAGTCACGAGACGAGCTGCTGGCCGCCGTCGAGGTCGTATGTCGCGCCCGTCAGCGCCGGGTTGCTCATGATGTGAACGGCGAGCGCGGCGACATCAGCCGGTCCGACGACACGTCGGATTGGCAGCGTCGCGCGCAGTTCATCGCGCCGCTTGTCGAGGTTGTCGCCGAGCAGCGACGCCGACAGTGGCGTGTCGACGAAGCCTGCGGCGATCAGGTTGACGCGTATCGGCGCGAGCTCGAGCGCGAGATTGGCGATGAGCGCGGGGAACGCGACGGTAACCGTCGAGACGATCGCGAGGCCTGGTTTTGGGCGGCGTGCGCCCGTGCCGCCCATGAATATCAATGAGCCGGCCGACCCGACCTTGCCAGCGGCGCTGCGTGCCACATTGAGCGCGAGCAATAGGTGGTCCGTGAGATCGTGTCGTGCCTCCTCGGGAGGAATTTCGAGGGGAGAGCGATAATGGGGAGCGCCGGCAGTAACCATCACATGGTCGATCAAGTCCGGCAGATCTTGAAAGAACGACTTCAGCTGGGTCGCATCATTGGCGTCGAAGGCGGCGGTGCCCTCAGCGCTAATCTCGCACGCTGCTTGATCGAGGCGGTCGCGATTGCGTCCGGTGAGGATGACGCGGGCGCCTTCGGCGCGGGCACGCCGGGCGGTCTCCAGACCGATGCCGGCGCTACCGCCGATGACGACGACGGTCTGGCCAAGAAGTTCAGGTTCGCGCTGAGTGGGGATGGCTGCGGTACTCATGATTTCCTCCGATAAAGGCCGTCAGGTCGCCACGATCTCCGCAGGCCGCGAACGAATACGGCGCCAGTGTGCCGCCGTCTGGAAGCTCTTCCTACTGCGGCAGTTCCTCGCCAGACTGCTCGGCCACTATGTATTCGGCGTACCAGTCCGGCCAGTTCTCGTCACGCTGGCCGCCGGTCCGCTTCTCGTGCTCTCCGTGGGCGACCGACGCGCGCCGCATTGCGGCGGCCAGGTCGCCCTCGGAGGCGAAGCTCGTCGCCTTCGAGTCGATCCGGCCCGGAAACCGGGTGGTGATCTCCTGGAGCAGCCAGCCGTTCCCGTCGGGATCGCTGAACGTTGCAAAGGAGACGTAGCTGCGTCCCTCCGGGTCCCGACCATTGACAGCAGGCTGTCCCGGACCGGCACGGTGGAACACTTCGCTCACATCTGCACCGTGAGCGATGAGCTCGGCGCGCGCCGCTACGATGTCGGACACGATGAGATAGAGACCCTGTGTCGACCCCGGCGCGGCCGAGGTGACAGCCTTGCCGAAGTGGATCGAGCCAGGCGAGCCCGGAGGCGTGAACTGCACAACCCGGAACATGTCGCCGACCGCGAAGTCGGCATCGAGCCGCCAGCCGAGGCCCTCGTAGAACTGCTTGGAGCGGTCGACGTCTGCGACCGGAATAACGACAACCTCGAACTTCAGGTCGACGGGACGTGCGCTTGCGGTGTCGGAGGTCTTTTCGCCCTGACGGGCCGTTGCGATGTCTGACATGGTCGTTTTCTTTCCAGTTGGGTGGGACCTGGTCCTGCCCGATCGTTGCCACGTAATGACCGAGCCTGTTCTGGATCTCTCTGCTGCATGTCGGCCAGAGCCAAGTTCTCTTCGACGTATTTTGACGCGTCGAGCGCACGGAAACGGTCCGCCGGAGTGCAGAGTGAGATGCGCACGGTTGGCCATTCCCTCGCGTGTGAGATCGATCATCACCTACGCCTCGGCGGCCGAGGTCTGGACGGCAGAAATCGAGTCGATGATTTGGTCTGTCGTGACAATCGCGCTGGCGTAGTTCGGCATGTTGATGTCGAGAGCCGCGTGCATCTCCTCATCCGAGTAGTCTGCCGTCGCGTCCCTCACCATGGTTACGTCGTAGCCGAGCTCGGCGGCGAAGCGAACGGTCGCTTCGACGCAGGTGTGTGCGATCAGTCCGATGACAATGAGTTTCTGGATTCCGTGCCTTTTCAGCTGCAGATCCAGATCCGTATTGGCGAACCCACTGGAACACCAATGTTCGGTCGCGACAGTTTCGCCTGGCTTGGGCTCGAACTCGGACCGAATCTCGCCGCCCCAGGTGCCGTATTCAAAGCTCTTGCTCTTCCATGCTCTCTTCTGGACGGGCGCGACGTAAGTCCATGTCTCATAGTCGCCCGGACGGTATCGATGATGCATTGCATAGAAGACGCGAAGCTTAGCTTGACGCGCGGCATTCAGGACTTGCAGCATGTGAGGCACGCAGCCGTTCGCCTCTGCGACAGCCCGGATGCGGGGCCATATCTTGCCCCCATCGGAAATGAAGTCGTTGTACGGATCGATCACCAAAAGTGCGGTGACCTCCCGGTCATGTGCGTGCCTCGTCATTGTGCCTCCTCCATGGAGCGGCTACATCACAAGAAAGATGCTGCCGCTCAGTTCCTGAGCGCGGCTCGTTCGATGCTGGCCGCAAAAAGCGGCGTCTCGCCCTTGTTGTGAGCGATCGACATGGGCTGGCGCTGTGACCGAAGCACCTCGAACGGGATGCCCTGGCGCTCGAAGAAGGCCATGAATTCCTTCGTGGCCCAGGACCGGACGTGGTTGGTAAACTCACATCGGCGACTGTCGATAGCCTTGACGCTCAGCTCCCAACGCACATGGATCGTGGTGCGGCCCGTAGGCGTGAAGAGGTCTGAAACCGACTCCAGGATGAGGTGATCCTTGCGGCCAAGCGTCTCGACATAGTGTTGCACCATCAGGCTGCCGCCGATGATCTCGACATTGATCGACATGCGCTTGCCATCCGGCGCCGTCGTGAAACCCGCCGCTATGTGGGCAGGCGAACACCCCTGATATTCATGTTCGGACAGCGCGAAGCACCAGTTGGGAATGTCAATCTTCTCGATCGGCGCGTTGATGATAGCCGTAAAGCTTGAATCGACGATTTCATGGTCCTCGACGGGGGCTGCCATCTTCGTGATGGGTTCGTGCGATGCGGAAGAGTGCGCGATTGCTGACATGGCGTTCTCCTTTGTCCCGGGTTCAATCGGGTTGCCTTGGACAGTCGAGCAGGTGTGACTGCAAGCGGAACCCTGTGAGGGGTTCAGATTTGCTGGCGCAGCGGACGAAATGCCGTCCGGAGTTCGGCGGTGAAGGCCGCGGGCTGCTCCCAGGCTGCGAAATGGCCGCCCTTGGGGAGCCGGTTGTAATGGATAAGCTTCGGATACGCCTTTTCAGCCCAGCTCTCCGGCGCCTGGTAGATCTCGTCCGGGAAGGCGCTCACAGCGACCGGGATCTTGATGCCCCTGGGGTCGAAGAAGCCTCCCGTCGGGTGGTGCGCGTTGTCCCAGTAAAGACGCGCCGAGGAGATCGCCGTGTTGGTCAGCCAGTACATCGTGACATTGTCCAGGATATCGTCCTTCGTCAGCCCTTCCGGCTGCCCGTCGAAGACGCGTGCGATCAGCTCGTAGCTGCGGATGTCGTGGTCGAGCATCCAGGCTGCGAGACCAACCGGCGAGTCGACGATGCCGTAGAGCGTCTGCGGGCGATTGTTCATCTCGATCGCGTAGCCCAGCCCGTTCTTGTAGAAATCGTCGAGCTGGTCCCAGGCGCGCTTCTCGTCGGGCGAGAGGCCGGCGGGCGCCCGGCCGCCGGCGGCAAGCGCCTTCGAGATGTCGGCGGGCACGGTGGCAGCCATGTTGGTGTGGATGCCAAGCAAGCCCGGAGGCTCTTGCAGCGCCATCGTCTCCGACACGGCGTTGCCCCAGTCGCCGCCCTGCGCGACGTATCTCGTGTAACCGAGGCGTTGCATCAGCATCGCCCACGCTTTGGCGATGCGGACAGGTGTCCATCCCGGTGCGGTCGGCTTGCCTGAGAAGCCGTAACCAGGCAGCGAGGGGATCACCACATGAAATGCGTCCGCTTCGCTCCCGCCGTTGGCGGTTGGATTGGTGAGCGGCTCGATGACCTTCAACTGCTCGATGATCGAGCCAGGCCAGCCATGCGTGATAATTACCGGCAATGCATTCTCATGCCTGGAGCGGACATGGATGAAGTGGATGTCCAGCCCGTCGATCTCGGTGATGAACTGCGGCAGGGCATGGAGCCGGGTCTCCATCTTGCGCCAGTCGTAATCCGTCGCCCAGTACTTCGCGAGCTTCTGCATTGTGGCGAGCTGCACGCCCTGGGTGTCGTCAGCCACATTCTCCTGGTCCGGCCAGCGGGTCGCGGCGACGCGTCGGCTAAGCTCGTCGATTTCCTCCTGAGGAAAGCTGACCTTGAAGGGCCGGATCGCATCGCCCGCGGCTGCGGCGACCGATGGGAGCAGGCTGGCAGTACCTACGGCGGCAATGCCCATTGCGGCCGTGCTCAAAACCAGGCGGCGGTCCTGATCGATTAGTTCGGGAGTCTTGGTCGTATTCATGGGTCTCTCCTGGGGGGTGCTCGGTGCTGCCGAAAACTTACGCCCGCAGGACGAGAATCGCCCGTTATGTGTTGTGAGCCCCCTGTTAGTGGCTGTCAGCGCTGGTGGCTCCGGGCAGCGGGGTCCTGCCACCGTTCGCCTATGGTGCAGGTGTTGTACTTGACTTAGACTATCGGCTTGGTGGCGGGCGGCTCCGAGAGAAGCGCCATGACGATAGTGGCAGGTCAGGCCAAGGACGGACTGTCGTTCGGTCCTTTCCATCTGGTTGCGCGCGAAAGGCTCGTCACAAAAGACGGCGCTCCCTTGGCGCTGGGCTCGCGTGCACTGGACATTCTCATTGCCCTGATCTCCACGCCGAATGAAATCGTCGGCAAAAAGGATCTGATGTCGCGGGTTTGGCCCGATGTCGTAGTCGAGGAAGGCAGCCTGCGGTTTCACATGACCAGGCTCCGCAAGGCGCTGGGTGACGGAAAGGACGGCGCACGATACATCGCGACACTACCAGGGCGGGGTTATTGCTTCATCGCGCCCGTCTCGCAGATCGGCGGTCCGCGCGATGAAGAGCCTGCAGCTGCCGCCAGTTTTCCGCACGCGAATCTTCCGAGCCGCTTGGGCCGAATGGTTGGCCGGGACGACGACGTTCTTCAGCTGTCGGCTCGACTGAATGCGTCGCGCTTCGTCACAATCGTTGGCGCGGGCGGCGTCGGCAAAACCACCGTCGCGATCGCGGTCGGACATCACCTCATTGACGGCTTCGCGGGCGCTGTGCTGTTCGTCGACCTGGGAATGCTCGGCGATCCCGACCTGGTGACGACAGCCGTCGCCTCCATGCTTGGGCTGTCGGTTCAATCGAGTGACGCGACGCCCAGTCTGATCGCCTACCTGCGCAACAAGCGGATGCTTTTGATCCTCGACACCTGCGAGCATCTCGTCGATGCGGTGGCGCCTCTGGCCGCAAGCATCATCGACGCGGCGTCGCAGGTCCACATTCTGGCAACAAGTCGCGAAGCGCTTCGGGTCGAAGGCGAGCATATCTACCGATTGGATGCCCTTGCCTGTCCGCCAGACGACCCAAGGCTTACGGCGGCGGTTGTCCAGACGTTCCCGGCCATTCAACTGTTCGTGGAGCGCGCGGTGGCAAGTGGCGCGCGCTTGGATGTCAGCGATGCGGAGGCCCTGATCGTCGCAAGCATCTGTCGAAAGCTTGACGGTGTGGCGCTTGCAATCGAGTTGGCGGCCCGGCGGGTCGAGTCTTATGGATTGCAACAAACCGCCGCGCTTCTCGATCAACGTCTGACTTTGCTGTGGCTGGGATCGCGGACCGCGCCACCGCGTCAAAAGACCCTGCAGGCCACGCTGGATTGGAGCTTTGGGCTACTTACCGACCTGGAGCGCGCAGTGCTTCGCAGGCTCGCTGTATTCCTTGGCCATTTCACGCTCGATGCGGTCTTGGAAGTCGTCACAAGCGCTGCCCTCGACAGATCGACGGTTCTTAATGCCATGGATAGTCTTGTTGCCAAGTCGATCATAGCGACGCGCCCGCTCGGAGCGATGATGCGCTATCGGCTCCTGGATACCACGCGCGCCTACGTCCTCGATATCAGCATAGATGACGCCGAGGCCGCCGATCTGGCGGTGCGCCACGCCGCCTACTATCGAAGATGGCTTGAGCAAACAGGTATCGAGTGGCCAGGTCTGGCGACCGGCGAGGAGCGGGCTCCTCACTTCGCCGCCATCAACAATGTGCGGGCCGCTCTGGAATGGTGCTTCGGCGAGGGCGGAAACGCCGATATCGGCATCGGACTTGCCACTGCTGCCGCGCCTGTTTTCCTGGCGATGTCCTTGTTGCCGGAGTGTCATCGCTGGTCAGAACGCGCGATATTCGCTCTCGACGATGCCGCTCTTGGCGGACTTGACGAGATGCATCTCCAGGCAGCCTTGGGTGTGTCCCTGATGTTCATGCGGGGAGGGCGTGATGCGGCGCGCGTCGCCCTGGAGAAAAGCCTGGCGATCGCCGAAGAACGCGGTGATACGTTGGATCAAGTGCGCCTGCTGGGTCCGCTCAACATGTTCCACCTGCGGACAGGCAACTTCGTGACCGCCCTCCAGTTTGCAAAACGCTGTTCAGCCATAGCCGCGACCCTGGAGGATCCGGTCGCGATTGCGTTGGCGCATACCATTCTGGGGATATCGCTTCACCTTCGTGGTGACCTGGCCGAAGCCCGCGCGGAGCTTGAGGCAGCGCTGGATCGTGGGCCACGCTCTCAGCGAACCACAACGGTCTATCTCGGTTTCGAGGGCAAAATCCTGGCCAAGGCTATCCTGGCGAGGAACCTTTGGCTGCAAGGCCATCCGGACCAAGCCATGGAACGTGCTCGACAGGCCGTCGAAGAGGCCGCCGCCATGGACCACTCGCTGACTCTGGCGATCGCCCTGATCTGGGGAATATCGGTGTTCCTGTGGGCCGGGGAACTGGAGAGCGCGGAGGCACACATCGACATGCTGATTTCCCGCGCCGAGTCCCATTCCATGGCCCCTTATCTGCTGGTCGGTCGGGGATTCAAAAGCGAAGTCGCAATCCGGCACGGGGATGCGACAGGTGGGGTCGGGGGCCTCCAGAGTTCTCTCCAAAACCTCCACGCAGCACCTTACGAATTGCTCACGACCGAGCTCAACCTCTCGCTGGTTAGAGGACTATCCGCGATCGGTCGGGTCGACGAAGCAGTCGCGCTGATCGGTGATTCAGTTGGTCAAGTCGAAAAGAACGGTGACCAATTGTACCTTCCGGAGTTGCTGCGGATGAAGGGAGGCCTTCTTCTCCAACAACTGTCGGAACGCAATCGCGACGAGGTCGGCGCATCCCTAATGCAGGCACTGGAGTTGAGCCGGAGTCAAGGCGCGCGGGCATGGGAGCTGCGAACCGCAATTGATATGGCAACGTTGATGGCTGGGCGAGGCGAGATCGACGGCGCTCGCGAGCTCTTGCAATCGGTTGCGGAGCATTTCGTAGAAGGCGCGAGTACGGAAGATTTGAAGGCTGCCGCGCGCCTGTTGGCGACGCTGAACTAGCTACCGCCGATACGCGTTTACACTTTTGCAGACGGTCCGACGGCAGCTATGGGCGCATAGCCGCCGTCCGCTGTCCTTCAGATCTGGCCACCGGCACTTGATGTGCAAGACAGAATTTGCCAACACAGATGCCCGCCCTTCGGTGCGATGCCCCTCACCTGCCCCTGGACAAGCTCCCCAAAATCCCGCGGACGATCGCCCGTCCGACCGACGAGCCGACCGAGCGCACGATGGATTTGATCGCCGCCTCCGCAACGGTCTGACGGTTGGAGGGGCGCGGCGCGCGGCGGCCGCCGGTCGGCTGGGGATCGTCATTGCCGAAGCCGGGAATGGTCCAGCGCGAACGGCCGCTTTCCTGTTGCTGCGCCTGTGCCTCCTGGGCGTCCTTGGCCTTCTTCTGCAGCATCTCGAAGGCCGATTCGCGGTCGATGGTCTGATCGTATTGTCCCGCAACCGGGCTCTCGGTGATCAGCTTGCGGCGCTCGTCGGGCGTGATCGGGCCAAGGCGCGATGACGGCGGGCGGATCAGCGTTCGCCGCACCATGGACGGCACGCCCTTGGCTTCCAGCGTCGAGACAAGCGCCTCGCCGGTGCCGAGCTGCGTGATCACGGTTGCGCAGTCGAAGTCGGGATTAGGCCTGAACGTCTCGGCCGCCGTCCTGACGGCCTTCTGTTCGCGCGGCGTGTAGGCACGGAGTGCGTGCTGCACGCGGTTGCCGAGCTGGGCCAGCACCGTTTCGGGGATATCCAGCGGATTTTGCGTGACGAAATAAACGCCGACGCCCTTCGAGCGGATCAGCCGGACCACCTGCTCGACGCGGTCGACCAACACCTTCGGGGCGTCGTCGAACAGAAGGTGCGCCTCGTCGAAGAAGAAGACCAGCTTCGGCCTGTCCGGGTCGCCGACTTCCGGCAGTTCCTCGAACAGTTCCGACATCAGCCACAGAAGGAACGTCGCATAGAGCCGCGGATTCATCATCAGCTTGTCGGCGGCGAGCACGCTGATGGCGCCGCGTCCATCGCGCGTGGTGCGCATGATGTCGGATATCCGCAATGCCGGCTCGCCGAAGAAATTGGCAGCGCCCTGCTGCTCCAGGACCAGCAGCGTGCGCTGGATCGCGCCGACCGAAGGCTTCGTCACATTGCCGTAGCGGGCGCCGATCTCTTCGGCGCGGTCGGCGATATTGGCCAGCAGTGACTGCAGGTCCTTCAAATCGAGCAGCAGAAGGCCTTCCTCGTCGGCGATGCGGAAGGCGATGTTCATGATGCCTTCCTGCGCCTCGGAAAGGTTCATCAACCGCGACAGAAGCAGCGGCCCCATCTCCGAGATGGTGGCGCGGATCGGGTGGCCCTGCTCGCCGAACAGATCCCAGAAGATGACCGGGAATTCCTGGAATTCATAGGGATCGAGCTTGACCTGCTCGGCCCGCTTGACCAGGAAATCCTGCGCTGTGCCCATCATAGCGATACCCGACAGGTCGCCCTTGATGTCGGCGCAGAATACCGGCACGCCGGCATTTGAGAAACCCTCGGCCAATATCTGCAGGGTCACCGTCTTGCCGGTGCCGGTCGCGCCGGTGACCAGGCCATGACGATTGCCATATTGCAGCAAAAGCTGTTCGGGCCGCTGATAACTGTCGTCCGGCTTGCGGCTGGCCCCTATGAAGATACTGGTATCGTCGGCCATGTGTCCGGTCTCTCCGCAAACCTATAGGGTTGAATGCCCTGATCCCTTGAAGAAAAGGGAGCCCCGCCGCAGGTATAGTGAGGCCATTGCGCAGCGACAATGGGCACCGTCGAAAATGGCTTTTGGAGCTTGCGGAACCTGCCCATGTTTGGCAATCGGTTGACGGTCACCGTCACGGAAGGCGAGTTGCACCGCATGTGTGCTGCATTGTGATATCGGGCCGGGGACCGTAGACTGACATAGTCGGCCGCTGCGGCCGCTAGAACGAGGAGAACCGATGGGCGCCGGTGCCTTGACCCAGGATGCCGAACTTCCGAACGTCGACCGGCAACGATGGCTGGCGCTGGCGGAGAAGGCGCTGGCCGGCGGGTCCTTCGAGGAAAAGCTCGTCTCGCATACGGACGACGCCATCCGCATCGAGCCGCTCTACGAGCGTTCGGTAACCGCCGAGCCTGTCGTGCGCGCCAACCCGGGATCACCGTGGATCGTCAGCCAGCGCATCGACGATCCGGACATAGGCCGCGCCAGTGCGCAGGCGCTGGAAGACGTCGCGCAGGGTGCCACCGGACTGTCGCTTGTCTTCGAGGGTGCGCCGAACGCCTTCGGCTATGGCTTGCCGAGGACGGCGGAGGCGCTGGAGGGCGTGCTCGACGGCGTGCCGCTCAACCGCATCCAGATCCGCATCGACGCCCATCCCTGGAGCCGTGCCGTGGCCGACTGGCTGGTGGCGTTTTTGACCAAGCGCCGCTCCGACCCGGCAAAGCTCAACCTCTCCTTCGGCATCGATCCGGCGGCGATCTTTGCCGGGACCGGCAGGCTGCGCATGTCGATCGAGGCTTTGCAGGCTTCGATGCCGCAATCGCTGGCGCATTTCTTTTCGATGGGTGTGCCCGGCGTGCTGCTGGAGGCCGACGGGCGGGTATTCCACAATGCCGGCGCCACCGAGGCGCAGGAGCTTGGCACCATGCTCGCCTCGGCCGTCTCCTATTTGAGGCTGTTCGAGAAGGCGCGCCAGCCGCTCGTCTACGCGGCGCCGCATATCGGTTTTGCGCTCAGCGTCGACCAGGACCAGTTCGTTTCGACGGCCAAGGTCAGGGCGTTGCGCAGGCTGTGGGCGCGTGTCCAGGAGGCCTGCTCGATACCGCCCTCCACCGCCAGCATCCATGCCGAAACATCCTTCCGGATGATGACGGCGGCCGATCCGGAAACCAACATCCTGCGCACCACCATTGCCGCTTTTGCCGCTGCCGCCGGCGGCGCGGATTCGATCGCCATCCTGCCGCACACGATCGCGCACGGCCTGCCCGCGGGTTTTGCCCGCCGCGTTGCCCGCAACGCGCAACTGATCATGGCCAATGAAAGCAATATCGACCACGTCGCCGATCCGGTTTGCGGTTCGGGGGCCGTCGAAGCGCTGACTGCGGAGCTCTGCGCGGCGGCCTGGCAGGAGTTCCAGCAGATCGAGGCGGAAGGCGGCGTGCTGACCAGCCTTGAGCAAGGCCACATCCAGAGGCGCGTCCAGGCAGCTTCCGCCCGCCGCTACACAGCCTACCAGGCGGGCGAACGGGCGATCGTCGGCACGACGCTGCACCCGTCGAAGACCGAGCGTCCGGTCGAGACGCTGGCGGCGGAGCGGCGGCCTGCCTTCACCGAAGGCGTTGCGGTGTGCGAGCCGCTATTTCCGATCCGCATCGATCAGTCGATCGGAGCCGTGCCATGATCCCGGATTTCAGCCAGATCGCCTGGTCGCCGCCACGGCGGGCGCCGGTCGAGATCAAAGGCCAGCGGATGACGCCGGAAGGAATCGCCGTCAAGCATCTCTACAACCAGGGCGATCTCAAGGGCTTGCCGCACCTCGATACCTATCCAGGCCTGCCGCCTTTCGTGCGCGGCCCCTATCCGACGATGTATGTCCAGCAACCCTGGACGATCCGGCAATATGCCGGCTTCTCGACGGCCGAAGAGTCCAACGCCTTCTACCGGCGCAACCTTGCCGCCGGCCAGAAAGGCCTGTCGGTCGCCTTCGATCTCGCCACGCACCGCGGCTACGACAGCGACCATCCGCGCGTCGCCGGCGATGTCGGCATGGCCGGCGTCGCCATCGATTCCATTCTCGACATGCGCCAGCTGTTCGACGGCATCCCGCTTAACGAGATGACGGTATCGATGACGATGAACGGCGCGGTGCTGCCGATCATGGCGCTCTATATCGTCGCGTCGGAGGAACAGGGCGTTGCGCAGAAGGACCTCACCGGGACCATTCAGAACGACATCCTGAAAGAGTTCATGGTGCGCAACACCTACATCTATCCGCCAAAACCTTCGATGCGGATCGTGTCGGACATTTTTTCCTACACGTCGAAGCACATGCCGAAGTTCAATTCGATCTCGATCTCCGGCTATCACATGCAGGAGGCGGGAGCGACGGCGGATCTCGAGCTCGCCTACACGATTGCAGACGGTATCGAATATGCCCGCGCCGGCGTCGCGGCCGGCCTCGACATCGACCGTTTCGCGCCGCGCCTTTCCTTCTTCTGGGCGATCGGCATGAATTTCTTCATGGAAGTCGCCAAGCTGAGAGCAGCGCGCGTATTGTGGGCCAGCCTAATGCTGAAGAACTTTTCGCCGAAGGACGAGCGCTCGCTGTCGCTGCGCACCCATTGCCAGACTTCGGGCTGGTCGCTGACGGCGCAGGATCCCTACAACAACATCATCCGCACCATGATCGAGGCGATGGCCGCCACTCAAGGCCATACGCAGTCGCTGCACACCAATTCCTTCGACGAGGCAATGGCGCTGCCGACCGACCATTCGGCCCGCATCGCCCGCAACACACAGCTCATCCTGCAGAAGGAATCCGGCACGACGCGCATTATCGACCCGTGGGGCGGCTCCGCCTATGTCGAACGGCTGACACATGATCTGGCGGCGCGTGCGCTTGCGCATATCGAGGAGGTCGAGAGCCTCGGCGGCATGGCCGCGGCGATCGAAAAGGGCCTACCGAAGCTGCGCATCGAAGAGGCTGCCGCGCGCACCCAGGCGCGCATCGATTCCGGCGAACAGATCGTGGTCGGTGTCAATGCCCACCGTCCCGGCACGGACATCGAAGTCGACGTGCTGAAGATCGACAATGCCGAGGTCAGGGCACGGCAATTGTCGAAGCTGCAGCGGCTGAAAGGTACGCGCGACGTCGCCGCCGTCGAGAGCGCGCTCGATGCGCTGACCCGTGCTGCCGGGAGTAACGGAAACCTGCTGGAATTCGCCATCCGGGCCGCACGCGCCAACGCCACGGTCGGCGAGATTTCGCTGGCGCTGGAAAAGGTTTTCGGCCGCCATGTCGCCTCGGTGCAGACGATCTCCGGCGTCTATCGCAACGCGCTCGGCGACAATCCGGTGGTCGACCGGCTGCAGGACAAGATCGTCGCGTTCGAGGAGAGGTCCGGCGGCAAGCCGCGCATTCTGGTCGCCAAGATGGGGCAAGACGGCCATGATCGCGGCCAGAAAGTGATCGCCACCGCCTTTGCCGACCTAGGCTTCGACGTCACCGTCGGGCCGATGTTCCAGACGCCGGACGAGATCGCCAGACTGGCAGTCGAGCATGACGTGCACATCGTCGGCGCCTCGTCGCTGGCTGCGGGCCATTTGACGCTCATTCCCGAACTCAAGCTTGCACTGAAGAAGTTGGGCCGCGACGACATGCTGATAGTCGCCGGCGGCGTTATCCCGCCGCAGGATTACGACGCAGTCCGGCAGGCAGGCGCCACTGAAATCTTCCCGCCCGGCACGGTCATCCCGGAAGCGGCGGAGCGGCTGATGGACCGGCTGCTGCAGGCCGGCTGACGCCTTGTTATAATGTCTGTTGTAACAAGAAACACACTGCGTTATAATCAGCGTTGCAACAGGATGCCTCACCATGAACACGACCATTCGCAAGATCGGCAATTCCGAAGGCGTGATCCTGCCGAGGGAACTTCTCGATCGTCTGAACCTGAAGGCCGGCGACCAGCTTCAAATCGTTGAAACAGGTGACGGTTTTGCGCTGAGGCCGGTGGACGACAGCTTCGAGCGGCAAATGAAAGCCGCCCGCGAGGTGATGGATAAATACAAGGTCGCGCTTCAGAAGCTCGCCGAATGAGCTGGGAACTTCTGACGAGGCGTGCAGTCGAAGCCATGCACGCGGAGCAGTTGCGCCGACACGGCGGAGCACAAGGCTTGAGGGATGAAAATGCCCTCGAATCGGCGGGCGCTCGCGCCGAAAACAAGGCCAACTACGGAGACCGGTCGGTTGAGGAACTCGCAGCCGCCTATGTCTTCGGCATTGCCAGAAATCATGCCTTTGTCGACGGCAACAAACGCACCGCCATTGTCGCGGCCGGCGCATTTCTGATTGTGAATGGTTATGCCCTGTCGGCCAATGACGGCATGCTTTACGAATTCGTCATGGGCGTCGCCGCCGGCGAAATCGACGAGGCCGGCGCCGCAGCGTTCTTCCGCGATCATGTCGTCAAGCTCGAAGACTAACTGTCGGAGAGCTTGGCGATCTCCCATTCCTTGCCATTGACCACGGCAACTTCGCCGACCTTCTTGCCGAACAGCGCCATCGCCATCGGCGACATATGGGAAATTGTCCCCTTGGCGGGATTTGCCTCATCCTCGCCGACGATCTTCCAGTGCACCTTCTTGCCGTCGTGGCTTTCCAGCGTGACGCCCATGCCGAAGCGAACCATGTCGCTGCCCGGTTCCGGCACCGAAAGCTCGGCGCTTTCGCGCCGCGCCGTCCAGTAGCGGAGATCACGCGACACCAGCGCGATGCGCTCGCGGTCGGCCCTCTTCTCGGCTCTGCCCAGTTCGTCGCGCAGAGCGGCCACCTCGGCATCGATCAGCGCCATGCCGCGTTCCGTGACCAGATTGCGGTGATGGCTGATCGGCCGCTCGCCGATGCCGGCAATGGCGTTTTCGCTGTCTTCCTCGCGGGTGAAGGCCCTGCTCATCCGACGAACTTAGGCTTGGAATGGCGACTCCACAAGCCATTGCTGATGAAGAGGCTAATGGTGAAGATCTGGGTTCAGTACCCGAGATTAGACAGCTGCTTGGGGTATAAAGCTGAGCATGCGAATGCCTCAACTTGGCGCACTATCGCGCTTCGCGGGCCGCAAGGCTAAGGTCCGGTTGCGCAACTAGGTAGCGGAGCCCCTTGGTTCCGACGTCGCCTTGCTCAACGATATTGAAGCCGTGCCGGCCGAGATCCGCTGCAACTTTGTCCAAATCGACGTAACCATGCCGGTGGAGCCGAAAGGTGCTCTTCCGGCGCGGCGGTTTTGCAAAATCGACGATAAGCACGCGACCGCCCGCCTTCAGGACGCGGAAGGCTTCTCTGCCGAAATCCTCGCGGCCCTTCTTTGGAAGATGGTGGAACATCAGCGTGCTGAGGACGACATCAAATTCCCCATCCTTGAAAGGCAGTTCCTGAGCGGTGGCGGTCGAGAACCCGACTTGTAGCCCGGCTCGCCGGGCCTTTGCCGTCGCGCGCGCAACCATTTCGGCGGAGGCGTCGACGCCGTGCACGCGCCCCTCCGGCGCCACTTTTTGTCTGGCAAGGAGCGCGGTGGTGCCGGTGCCGCACCCGACATCCAGGACCACTTCTCCCGGTTTCAGCTCCGCAAAGCTTAATATCCTTTCGCGAAAAGCACGTTCGCGACCGAAGGTCAGAAGCCACGCCAGCATATCGTACAGGGCGGCGGAATGAAGCGTGATGCCGACATGCAGCGCCTTCTCCTCGCCGGCGGCCGGTCTGCGGTCCTTGGCGGACAGCCGCCCGTGAGCGCTTTGCCATATCAATAAGCTCGCGACTACGACGAGTGCACCAGCATGAAGCAGGAGGACGGGAACTCCCAAGGAAAAGACCGCATTTGCCTGTCCCAACGAGAAAAATGCCGCGAGCACCACGGCCACTTTGACGAGCGCGACTAACGCATGCCCTCCGACTATTGTTCCGAAAAGACGTTGGTGCATTGCTTTATCTCCGGCCAGCCGGGCATCGCGCCGGGCCTTCCGCAAGAGCATAGGATACTGGACAGTGTGTCCAGTATCAGTTTTACTGGCCACATCGCACCGACGCGCCCAATACTGGACGATTTGGTGTCCTTTGGCCGGAAAAGGATGTTGCCCATGCCAGCCGGACCGATCGACCGTCGGGTCGCCAGGACCCGCAGCCGACTGCAGCAGGCGCTTTTCAGATTGACCGCCGAGAAGGGATATACGGCGATCACGGTCGAGGATATCTGCAGGGAAGCCGATGTCGGCCGCTCGACTTTCTACACACACTATCCCGACAAGGACCGCTTGAGGAAAGCAACGATCGACGACCATCTGAAGACCCTGCAGGCACACGGTGCCGAACGCCATTCGCAGCGAAACGCCAAGGGCTTTTCCTTCAGCGGTCCGGTGTTCGAGCATGCTCATGCCATGCGGGAGATGCACCGTGCGCTGATGGGCGGGAAAAAGCGCGAAATGCCAGAAGAGATCCGCGGCTGGATAAGCAGGCAGGTTCGCCATGAATTGCCGAATATCCAAGGTGATCAAGGCGGAGTCAGACTTGAGATCGCCACACGCTTCATCGTTGGCGCGTTCTTTGAAGTGATGCACTGGTGGCTTGAGAGGGATACGAAGCTGTCTCCGGCGGAGATCGACCAGACATTCCTGCAACTTGCCTTCAACGGGGTAAATGCGGTGATCGCCGAGCCAACGAGGATCGAATAGGGGCCAAGCGTCAGATTTTCACCACGAGTTCGACCGGGCTAGTCTGGCACGAATCCTGCGGCGCGACCGTTGAACGCAAGGAATCTGTGCCGATGTTGAACAGACGAACGCTGCTTGCGCAGACCGCCGGCTTTGCCGTCATGGGGCTTTCGCTCGGCAAGGCAGCGGCGAAAAACCTGCCAAGCATCGAGAAAGCCGCGATGCGTGGCGCGATCAACGCGACCGAGCTCGGCGTCCGGCCCGGTGCGCTTGACGATCAGAGCAAGGCTTTCACCAAGCTGCTGCGCGACGCGCACGACCGCGACATGCCGGTGTTCCTGCCGCCGGGGATCTATATCGTTTCCAACATGTCGCTGCCCGGCCGCGTGCGGCTGTCCGGCGTGCCGGGCGCATCGCGGATCGTCTATGGCGGCAATGGCCATCTCATCATGGCCGAACGGGCCGAGCACATCGAACTCAGTGGGCTGGTGTTCGATGGCCGCAAACGCTGGATGGGCGACTACACGCAAGGCCTGCTCGATCTGCGCCGCATCGCCCATCTGGTCGTCGACAATTGCCAGCTTACCGGCAGCGGCAAGAACGGTCTGGCGCTCGAGCACGCCTCGGGCCGCATCGAGCGCTTGGAGATTTCCGGTGCGGCCGATGCCGGCATCTATTCGGTCGAGGCCGATGGCCTGGAAATATCAGGCAATAGCGTCTCCGACTGCGCCAATGGCGGCATTCTCGTGCACCGCTGGCAGGCGGCTGAAGACGGCACCATCGTCAGCGGCAACCGGATCGAGCGCATCCAGGCGCGCAGCGGCGGAACCGGCCAGAACGGCAACGGCATCAATGCGTTCCGCGCCGGGAACGTCATCATCTCCGGCAATATTGTCTCGGACTGCGCGTTCTCGGCGATCCGCGCCAACAGTTCCAGCAATTTGCAGATCACCGGCAACACCTGCTCGCGTTCGGGCGAGACGGCCGTGTATTCCGAATTCTCGTTCGAAGGCGCCGTCATCGGCAACAACATCGTCGATGGCGCCGCGAACGGTATTTCGATCGTCAATTTCAATGAGGGCGGCCGCATGGGCGTGTGCTCCGGCAACATCGTCCGCAATCTGTCGACCAGCGGCCCCTACCCTGCCGACGCGCCCGGCTTCGGCGTCGGCATCAGCGTCGAGGCCGACACCACCGTTTCCGGCAACGTCATCGAGAATGCGCCGCTCTACGGCATGCAGATCGGCTGGGGACCGTTCATGCGCAATGTGGTCGCCACGGGAAACATCGTCCGCAAGGCCGGAACCGGCATCGCCGTCAGCGTGGTTGAAGGTGCCGGAACGGCAATCATCTCCGACAATGTCATCGACGGAGTCCAGAACGGCGCGATCGTCGGCCAACGCTGGGCCGAGCGAGTGACCGGTGACCTCGCCGCATCAGGCAATGCCGGCTACGCGCATTTGACCGTCGAGCGCAACCACGTCAGTTGAGGGTGGCCGTCGGCCGGAGCGCACCGACTTTGGCACCGATCCGGCTCTCGATAGGCGGATTTGCCTGTTCGGTCAGTTTCGCAGCGAGCGCCTGGTCGGCGTGCAGCAGCTTAGCCAGCACGGCCGCGACCATCACTTCAGCGGCGCGGCCGGCGCCATCGTCGCACTTCAGCGCGATGCCAAGGCCAAGCTCCGGAAGGGTTGCACAAAAAACACCTTCGGCGCCTCCCTTGACGAAAATCCGGCCCGGCGCGGCCTCCATCATCGCGACATCGGACCTGCCCGTGCCGGCGACGAAAAACGGCTCGGCCATGCAGGCGGAAAGCAGCCGCTTCGCCGCCCGGGCGCGCATCGGCTCGAACCCGGCACCTGTCGCCATGCGGGCAAAGCCAAGGGCAAAGCTGCGCAGGGGCACGGCATAGGTCGGAATCGAGCAGCCGTCGGTGCCGCGGTGATCGGCGTCATGGGCAGCACCGGTCACCGCCTGCATCGCTTCGCGCACCATCTCCTGCGAGGCGTGGCCAGCCTTGACGTAACCACGATGGGCGATGCCGCTGTGAACGCAGGTGCAGAGAAAGCCCGAGTGCTTGCCGGAACAATTGTTGTGCAGCGCGTTCGGCACGCTGCCGGCGCGGGCAAGTGCCAGGGTCGCTCCATGGCTCGAAGGCCAATGCGCGCCGCATTCGAGTGCCGTCTCGTCCAAGCCGGCCTTCGCCAGCATGGCGCGCGCCAGCTCGACATGTGGCGGCTCGCCGGAATGCGAGGCGCAGGCCAGCGCCAGCTCCCGATCACCGAAGCCGTAGGCATCGGCAGCGCCGCTCTCGACCAGCGGCAGCGCCTGGATCGCCTTGACCGCCGAACGCGGGAACACCGGTTGTGCCGTGTCGCCGATCTCCCAGACAGGCTTGCCGTCGGCGTCGAAGACGGCAACAGCGCCGCGATGAGCACTCTCGACGATTGCGCCGCGCAAGACTTCGACCAGAACCGGATTTGCCATGTCACCTCCCGCGAATGCGGGCGGGTTTATCTGATCCGGTCGAGAATGGAAACGTAGTTGGCGACCGCGGCACCGCCCATGTTGAAGATGCCGCCGAGTTTTGCTCCCGGCACCTGGATGCCGCCCGCCTCGCCGACAAGCTGCATGGCGCTCAGCACATGCATCGATACGCCGGTGGCACCGATCGGGTGGCCCTTGGCCTTCAGTCCACCGGACGGATTGACCGGCAGCCTTCCATTTTTCGCCGTCTCGCCATCCAGGGCCAGCTTGGCGCCCTCGCCCGGCTTTGCCAGGCCCATCGCCTCATACTCGATCAGTTCGGCGATGGTGAAACAGTCATGCGTCTCGACGAAGGACAGGTCGCCGAGCGTCACGCCCGCCTGCTTCAGCGCCTGGTTCCAGGCCTGCTCGCAGCCTTCGAAGGCGAGAATGTCGCGCTTCGACATCGGCAGGAAATCCTGCACATGCTCGTTGGCGCGGAAGGCGACGGCGCGGCGCATCTTCAGCGCCGTGGCCGTGTCGGCAAGGACAAGCGCGGCGGCACCGTCCGACACCAGCGAGCAGTCTGTGCGCTTCAGCGGACCGGCGACGAAGGGGTTTTTTTCGCTTTCCTGCCGGCAGAACTCGTAGCCGAAATCCTTGCGCATCTGCGCGTAGGGATTGTCGACGCCGTTCTTGTGGTTTTTGGCGGCGATCATCGCCAGCGCATCCGACTGGTCGCCGTAGCGCTGGAAATAGGCTTGGGCGATCTTGCCGAAGACGCCGGCGAAACCTGCCGGCGTGTTGCCGTCCTCCGGCAGATACGAGGCCTTGAGCAGGTTCTTGCCGATCTCGGGACCGGGCGTCGTCGTCATCTGCTCGGCGCCGACCACCAGCACGATACGGGCGGCATTGGCGTCGATGGCGCGGATGCCTTGCCTGACCGCCGCCGAGCCGGTGGCGCAGGCGTTCTCGACGCGGGTCGCAGGCTTGAAGCGCAGCCGGTCGTCTGCCTGGAGGACCAGGCTCGCGGTGAAATCCTGGGCGGAAAACCCGGCGTTGAAGTGGCCGAGCACGATCTCGTCGACGTCATCCGGACCGATGCCGGCATGATCGAGCGCCTCGACTGCCACCTTGGTGATCAGGCCCTCCAGCGTCTCGCCTTCGAGCTTGCCGAAGCGCGAATGCGCCCAACCGACGATGCATGCTGTCATGGCGATCTCCATCCTGTGGACCCGGGCTACGCGATACTTGCAGCGCGCCTCAGCATTGTTCAAGCATGAACCGTTCCGCCGGCTTCGTGAAGGGGCCAGAACCGCACAATCGCTTGATCTTGATCATCTGGTCATAGTGCCTGGCTTTTGCCAGCAAATCAGGCCGGATTTTTGTTGATTGATGCGTCAATAAAAAATAATCTTGCCCCAACAGGCCGGAGCAAGAATGCCGAAACTCGGAATGGAGCCGTTGCGCCGCAGGGCGCTAATCGATGCAACGATCTCGGCGATCGGCGAGCGCGGTTCGCTTGATGTGACGATGTCGGAAATCGCCGGGCGCGCCGGCGTGTCCTCGGCGCTTGCCCACCATTATTTCGGCGTCAAGGACGAATTGCTGTTGGCGACGATGCGGCACATCCTGAGCGAGCTCACCGCCGATACGCGCCGTGCACTTCGCGCGGCCGGCACGGCGCGCCAGCGCGTCTCGGCGGTGGTCGCGGTCAATTTCTCCGACATCCAGTTCCAGCCCGAAACGATCGCCGCCTGGCTCGCCTTCTATGTCGAGGCGCAGAAATCGGCAGCGCTTCGACGGCTGCTCAAGGTCTATGCGCGGCGGCTGCATTCCAATCTGCTCAGCGGGCTGGCCGGGATCCTGCCGAGAAGCGAGGCCGACCGAGTCGCCGAAGCGACGGCGGCGCTGATCGACGGGCTCTATATCAGGCGCGCGCTGAAAGACGGTGTTCCCGATGCCGCGACCGCGATCGCACTGGTCGAGGACTATCTCGAAACGAAGCTCAGCGGACGGCAGAAGCAGTGACATCCAAGCGACCCAACATCCTGATCGTCATGGTCGATCAGCTCAACGGAACGCTGTTTCCGGATGGGCCGGCGGACTTCCTGCACGCGCCGCATCTGAAGGCGCTCGCCGCGCGTTCGGCGCGTTTTTGCAACAATTACACGGCCTCGCCGCTCTGCGCGCCGGGCCGCGCCGCATTCATGAGCGGCCAGTTGCCGTCACGCACCGGGGTCTATGACAACGCCGCCGAATTCGCGTCTTCGATCCCGACCTTTGCCCATCATCTGCGCGCCGCCGGTTATCACACCTGCCTCTCCGGCAAGATGCATTTCGTCGGGCCGGACCAATTGCACGGTTTCGAGGAGCGGCTGACCACCGACATCTATCCGGCCGATTTCGGCTGGACGCCCGACTATCGCAAACCCGGCGAGCGCATCGACTGGTGGTATCACAATCTCGGCTCCGTCAGCGGCGCCGGTACTGCTGAGATCACCAACCAGCTGGAATATGACGACGAGGTCGCCTTCCATGCCGTGCAGAAGCTTTATGATTTTGCCCGCGTCTCCGACGATGCCGCACATCGGCCCTGGTGCTTGACGGTTTCTTTCACCCATCCGCACGATCCTTACGTCGCACGGCGGCAATACTGGGACCTCTACGAGGATTGCCCGGCGCTCGAGCCTGAGGTCGGCTTCATTCCTTACGACAGGCAGGACCCGCATTCGCAGCGGCTCTACCGCGCCAGCGACTATGACAGGTTCGACATCACCGCTGAGCAGATACGCCGCGCACGGCGCGGCTATTTCGCCAACATCTCATATCTCGACGACAAGCTCGGCGAGCTGCTGTCGGTGCTCGAGCGCACGCGCATGCTCGACGACACGATCATCCTGTTCTGCTCGGATCACGGCGACATGCTCGGCGAGCGCGGCCTGTGGTTCAAGATGTGCTTCTTCGAAGGTTCGGCGCGGGTGCCGCTGATGATCGCCGGCAAAGGCATCGCCGCCGGGCTGATCGACACGCCGGTCTCCAACCTCGACGTGACGCCGACGCTTTGCGACCTCGCCGGCATCGACATCAGCGCGATTGCGCCGTGGACCGACGGCCAGTCGCTGCTGCCGCTGCTGAATGGAAAGAAGCGCTCCGCGCCGGTGCTGATGGAATATGCCGCCGAAGGCTCGAACGCGCCGATGGTGGCGCTGCGCGAGGGCCGTTACAAATTCATCCATTGCGAGATCGATCCGCCGCAACTGTTTGATCTTGAATCGGATCCGCTGGAATCGACCAACCTCGCCGCCGATCCGGCCAATGCGGCTTTGGTGACCGCTTTCTCCGACAAGGTGCGGGCGCGCTGGGACATGGCGGCGTTCGATGCAGCGGTGCGTGCCAGCCAGGCACGCCGCTGGGTGGTCTACCCGGCGCTGCGCAACGGCACCCATTATCCCTGGGAATTCCAGCCGCTGCAGAAGGCATCGGAGCGCTACATGCGCAACCACATGAACCTCGACCTGCTCGAAGAGCAGAAGCGCTTTCCGCGAGGCGAATGATGGCAGATAGTCTCGTCCCCTCGCTCGACCATCTCAGGCAGGCCTATGCCGTCACCTCCAAGGCGACGCAGGTCACGCCGCTCCTGGAATCGGCGGCACTTGCCCGCGAGACCGGCGCCGCCCGCGTCTTCGTCAAGGCCGAATCGCTGCAATGGGCAGGATCGTTCAAGGTGCGCGGCGCCTACTGGCGGCTGAAGAAGCTCTCGCCTGACGAAACCAAAAAGGGCGTCGTCGCCTACTCCTCCGGCAATTTTGCGCAGGGGCTAGCGGCGGCTGGCCAAGCCCTTGGCATTCCCGTCACCATCGTCATGCCGATCGACGCGCCGGCCGCCAAACGCGATGCCACGTCAGGGTATGGCGCGCGCGTGGTGCTGACTGACCATGGCGAACGCGCGCGTGAGGAAGTCGCCGCCGCCAGAGCGCGTGAGATCGCCGCGAGCGATGGCTTGGCGCTGCTGCACCCGTTCGACGATCCGGAGATCGTCGCCGGCCAGGCCGGCGCCGGACTGGAGGCACTCGACCAGCTCGCCGCCAGGCAAGTGGAGGCCGATGGCTTGTTCTGTTCGGTCGGCGGTGGCGGGCTGATCGGTGGCGTTTCGCTGGCCTTCCACTATCTGTCGCCCGCCACGGAGATCATCGGCGTCGAGCCGGAAGGTTTTGACGGCATGGGCTCGTCGCTCGCGCATGGCGCCATCGAAACCATGCCGATCGGACCGAAATCGATCTGCGACGGGCTGATGTCGCGGCGGCCCGGCGACGCGCCGTTCGCAGCGGTGAAGGCCGCCGGCGTTCGCGGCGTCACCGTCGACGATGCTTCGGTGCGGCGCGCCATGCGCCTCGCCTTCGAGCGGCTGAAGCTGGTGCTCGAGCCATCCGGCGCTGCCTCGCTGGCGGCGGTGCTCGGCGGCAAGGTCGACATAACCGGCAAGACCGTTCTGGTGATGGCAACCGGCGGCAACGTCTCGCTGGCCGATTTCATTGCGCATATGAACCACGGGCGCGCATGAACCATGCTTGAAGCGGATTTCGTCATCATCGGCTCCGGCTCGGCCGGCTCGGCCATGGCCTACCGGCTGTCGGAGGACGGCAAGCATTCGGTGATCGTCATCGAATATGGCGGCAGCGATATCGGGCCGCTGATCCAGATGCCGTCGGCGCTGTCGATCCCGCTCAATATGAGCCTTTACGACTGGGGCTTCGCCAGCGAGCCGGAGCCGCATCTCGGCGGCCGCGTGCTGGCGACGCCGCGCGGCAAAGTCATCGGAGGCTCATCCTCGATTAACGGCATGGTCTATGTGCGCGGCCATGCCCGCGACTTCGACCATTGGGCCGAACAGGGCGCGACCGGCTGGGGCTTTGCCGATGTGCTCCCGTACTTCAAGCGCATGGAGGACAGCAATGGCGGCGAGAATGGCTGGCGCGGCCACGGCGGCCCGCTGACTGTGCAGCGCGGCTCGAGGACGAACCCACTCTACGGCGCCTTCGTCGAGGCAGGCCGTCAGGCCGGTTTCGAGCTGACCGACGACTATAACGGCGCGAAGCAGGAAGGCTTTGGGCCGATGGAGCAGACCATCCGCGGCGGCCGTCGCTGGTCGGCCGCGAGCGCCTATCTGAGGCCGGCGCTGAGGCGGAAAAATGTCAGCCTGGTCAAGGGTTTCGCCCGGCGGGTAATTATCGAGAATCAACGCGCCACCGGCGTCGAGATCGAAGTGCGCAAACGGATTCAGATGGTCAGAGCGCGGCGCGAGGTGATCGTTGCCGCGTCCTCGATCAACTCGCCCAAGATCCTGATGCTGTCCGGCATCGGCCCCGGCCAGCACCTTAGGGAGAACGGCATCCCGGTGATCGCCGACCGGCCCGGAGTCGGCCGCAATCTGCAGGACCATATGGAACTTTACATCCAGCAGGAATCGACAAAGCCGATCACGCTGAACTCCGTCTTGAACCCGTTCTCGAAGGCGCTGATCGGGGCACAATGGCTGTTCTTCAAGTCCGGCCTCGGCGCCACCAATCATTTCGAGGCGGCCGCCTTCGTACGCTCGCGCGCCGGCGTCGACTATCCCGATATCCAGTATCATTTCATCCCGGCCGCGGTCCGCTATGACGGCAAGGCGGCGGCCAAGGCGCACGGCTTCCAGGCGCATGTCGGGCCGATGCGGTCGAAGTCGCGCGGTTCGGTCACGCTGCGCTCGCCCGATCCCAAATCGAAGCCGGTGATCCGCTTCAACTACATGTCGCATCCGGACGACTGGACGGAGTTCCGCCACTGCATCCGGCTGACCCGCGAGATCTTCGGGCAGGCGGCCTTCGATTCGTACCGCGGCAAGGAACTGTCGCCAGGTTCACATGTGCAATCGGATGAGGAGCTCGACGCCTTCATCCGCGACCACGTCGAAAGCGCCTATCACCCGTGCGGCACCTGCAAGATGGGCCGTGCCGACGATGCGATGAGCGTCGTCGATCCAGAATGCCGCGTCATTGGCGTCGAAGGGCTTCGGGTCGCCGATTCCTCGATCTTCCCGCGCGTCACCAATGGCAATCTCAACGCTCCGTCGATCATGACCGGCGAGAAGGCCGCCGACCACATTCTCGGGCGTACGCCGCTGCCACCTTCCAACCAGGAACCATGGATCAATCCGCGCTGGCAGGTGTCGGACAGATAGGCCATGATCCGGCGGACGCATATTCCGCATGCCGCGACAAGACGATTTGGAGAACAGTCATGCGCGCCCAGCCAACGGCATCGCATTATGTCAACGGCCGCTATATCGACGACGAGCGCGGCTCAGCGCTGCCGGTTATCTATCCGGCAACCGGCGAGACCATCGCCATGCTGCGCTCGGCGACGCCGAACGTGCTGGAGCTCGCGATCGAGGCGGCGCGTGCAGCACAACCGGCCTGGGCGCGGCTGAAGGCGGTCGAACGCGGCCGCATCCTGCGCCGCGCCGCCGACATTTTGCGCGCGCGCAATGCCGATCTGGCGCGCATCGAGACGCTGGATACCGGTAAGCCTATCCAGGAGACGCTGGTTGCGGACGCCCCGTCGGCGGCCGACTGCCTGGAATATTTCGGCGGCGCGGTCGCCGCCTTTAATGGCGAGGCCGTGGATCTCGGCGGACCCTTTGCCTATACCAGGCGCGAGGCGCTCGGCGTTTGCGTCGGCATCGGCGCCTGGAACTATCCGATCCAGATCGCCGGCTGGAAATCCGCACCCGCCCTCGCCATGGGCAATGCGATGGTTTTCAAACCATCGGAAAACACGCCGCTATCAGCGCTGGCGCTCGCCGAAATCTATACCGAGGCCGGGCTGCCCGACGGGCTGTTCAACGTGGTGCAGGGTTTTGGCGATGTCGGCGCCGGCCTTGTCGGCCACAATGTCGTCGCCAAGGTCTCGGTGACCGGCTCGGTGCCAACCGGCCGCAAAGTGCTGTCGCTCGCCGGCTCAAAGATGAAGCACGCGACGATGGAGCTCGGCGGCAAGTCGCCGCTGATCGTCTTCGAAGACGCCGACCTCGAAAATGCCATCGGCGGCGCGATGCTCGGCAATTTCTATTCGACCGGCCAGATCTGCTCCAACGGCACGCGGGTCTTCGTGCAGAGCGGCATCCATGACCGTTTCGTCGAGAGGCTGACCGAACGGACGAAGAAAATCCGCATCGGCGATCCGCTCGATCCGGACACGCAGATGGGGCCGCTGGTCTCGAAGGCGCAACACGACAAGGTCGTCTCATACATAGAGGCCGGCAAGCAGGATGGCGCGGTGCTCGCCTGCGGCGGCAATGTGCCTTCGCTGCAGGGTTTCCAGGATGGCTTCTTCGTCGAGCCGACGGTGTTCACCGGTGTCACCGACACGATGCGCATCGCCCGCGAGGAGATTTTCGGGCCGGTTATGAGCGTGCTGAAGTTTGACAGCGAGGACGAGGTGATCGAGCGCGCCAACGACACCGAATTCGGCCTCGCCGCAGGCGTGTTCACGCGAGACCTGGCGCGCGCCCATCGTGTCATCGCCGAACTGCAGGCCGGCACCTGCTGGATCAACGCCTACAATCTGACGCCGGTCGAAATCCCCTTCGGCGGCTTCAAGCAATCCGGCATCGGCCGCGAGAATTCGCTCGCGGCACTGGCGCTCTATTCGCAGCTGAAGTCGGTCTATGTCGAGACCGGGGATGTCGCCAGCCCGTACTGATCCTTGGGCGCCGTGCCGTCCAGATACTGCGTCAGCGCGCAGACGAGATGATAGAAGATGCTGGCCGGCACCTCGCTCGCCAAGGAGCGGCCACGCTCGTCGATGCGGTCGATCCACAGGCCGAGCGGCGCCGGATTGATGTGCCAGCGGAACAGCCGGCCGACCCGTGCCTCGATCTCCGGCTTCAGGTCGGGACCGCCCGAACCGTCCAGCGCGATCGCCGCCTTGATCGCTTCGGCCTGCGGCCAGCTGCGCGAGACGCGGTCGAGCGGCAGGCCTTGCCGCGAGACGGCGCCGTAGGCGAGGCCCGTGGCGCGGTTCAGGCCATTGGCGATCGCCGACGCGTAGAGCTTCCGCGCAAGGCCGGTCAAGCCGCTCTGGCCGCTGCGGCCGGCGAAGTCGACCAGCAGCGAGGCCCATTCGAAATGATGGCCGGGTTCGGTCCACGTGCCCTTCTCACCAGGGGTCGGCCGCCATTCATGGTCGAAATACTCACCCAGCGTCCAGCTTTCCGGGTCGAAGAAATGGCTGCGAAACAGATCGACGATGCGCGCGGCGCGACGAAGATGGGCGCGCTCGCCGGTCGCCTGATGCCAGGCCAGGAATGCCTCGAGCAGATGCATGTGCGGGTTGGAGCGGCGCTCGCCCTCGCCGCTCGAGGTCTCGCGGAAGCCGGTCAGGCGTTCGTCCTCGAGATGCGCGTCGATGAACGCAAAGGTCTCCTGGCCAAGCCGCAACGCATCGGGATTGCCGCACATATGGGCATGCGCCAGCGCCAGGAGCACGCAGGAATGGTCATAGGCATCCTCGGCGGCGTCGGCGACGGTGCCGTCGACGTTGAGCGTGCGTACCCAGCCGCCATTGTCGGTACGTCCGTGCCTGGCCATGAATTCGAGGCCGTGGCTGATCAGCCGATCGGCCGGGCCGTTCCAGCCGCGCGCCTTGGCGACGGCGAAGGCGTAGATCTGCCTGGCCTGCGTGCGCATGCGCTTGGGTTTCATCAGAGGGGCGGCATCGAAGCCGAGCGCCTCGTGGAACCCGCCGTGGCGCTCATCGACGCCGACCGTCGACCACAAGGGCACCGTCTCCTCGAACAGCCAATGGTGCACGCGGCGCTGCCAGGCGCCGCTTTCGATGACGCGGTCGTCGGCGGGCGTGAACCTGGTCTCAAGGCGGCCGCTTTTTTCGAGCTGCTCGACGATCTTCTTGACGTTCTGGCTGTGACTGACCGGCGCAACGAAAGTGGCGTCGGCGGTCGACACGATGGCGACGTCCTTCAGGCCTATGGCCGACAGCAGGCGGCCGTCGCTGCGGATATAGGAGTTCTCGCAATCGATGGCGACGACATCGCCGACGATGACATTGCCCTGCGTGTCGGAGGGGCCGACGTCGAGCAGCGATTGCCAGGAGCCGAGATCGTTCCAGCGAAAGCCGGCCGGCACCATGGCGATGCCGCTGGCGCGCTCCATGATCGCATAGTCGATCGATGTCGATGGGATGGCGGCATAGAGATCCAGAGGCATGTAGAGGCCGGAAAGATCCGATGTCGCAGCCTGGTAGGCAGCCTCTGTGGCGCTCCAGATGTCGGGCTGGAAGGCCATGAACGCGTCGCGCATGGCACTTGCGCGAAACAGGAAGATGCCGGTGTTCCAGTAGAAATTGCCAGCCTTGAGATAGCTCTGCGCCGTGGCGAGATCGGGTTTTTCGACGAAACGCGAGACATCGCAGATGCCATCGCGCTCGCCGGCCACCTCGATGTAGCCGTAACCGGTCTCGGGTTGGGCGGGCTTGATGCCGAACACAACCAGCCTGCCTTGGCGCGCGGCCGCCGTGCCGGCCTCGATGCTCCGCCAGAATTGCTGTGGCGTCGCGATCTCATGATCGGACGGCACCACCAGCACCAGGCTGTCGCCGAATTCCGACAGCGTGCGCAGGCTTGCCAAAGCGACGGCCGCCGCGGTGTTGCGTCCGGTCGGCTCGAACAGCGGGCCGCCGCCGGAAAGCTCGTGACCGGCAATGTCGGCATGAACGCGGTCGGCGTGCCTTTCCGAGGCAATCAGGAAAACCGGCGTTTCGCCTGCCGGGCGCGCGGTCAGCCGGCGCAGCGTCTTGGCCAGCATTGAGCCGTCGCCCGAGAAATCATGGAACTGCTTGGGATTGTCCTCGCGCGACAACGGCCACAGCCGCGAGCCGACGCCGCCGCTCATCACAAAACTGACGATCCGTTCGATCATGAAAACAAGCCCCGCGTTCAAAAAGTCTGATTGTAGGCGCCGACTTCGGGGCTGCGGCGCAGCACCGCATCGACGGCTTCGAACATCTGCCGCCGCCGCTCGGACGATACCGGGCTCTCCACCACCACCACAAGCTCCGGCTTGTTCGATGATGCCCGCACCAACCCCCATGTACCATCCTCCGCCACGACCCTGACGCCGTTGACGGTGATCAGTTCGCCTATCTTCTGGCCGGCGAAGACCGTGCCCTCGTCCTTCATCTTGCGAAAGTCGCCTACGACGCGCTCGACGACGCCGTATTTGAGCTCGTCGGCGCAGTGTGGCGACATGGTCGGCGTGCCAAAGGTCAGCGGCAGATCGCGATAGAGGTCAGCCATGCTGCTTTGCGGGCTGCGATCCAGCATCTGGCAGATGGCGATGGCCGTGACCAGGCCATCGTCATAGCCGCGGCCGATCGGAGGATTGAAGAAGAAGTGGCCCGATTTCTCAAAACCAGCAACGGCGCCGAGTTCGGCCACCCGCCGCTTGATATAGGAGTGACCGGTCTTCCAATAGTCGGTGACCGCGCCATTCTCCTGCAGCACCTTGTCAGTCATGAACAATCCGGTCGACTTGACGTCGACGACGAAAGTCGAGCCGGGATAGAGGTGCGAAATGTCGCGCGCCAGCATGACGCCGACCTTGTCGGCGAAGATCTCGTTGCCTTCATTGTCGACCACGCCGCAGCGATCGCCGTCGCCGTCGAAGCCTAGCCCGACATCGGCGCCCGTTTCCAGCACCTTGTCGCGAATGGCGTGCAGCATCTGCATGTCTTCGGGGTTGGGATTGTAATTGGGAAACGTATGATCGAGCTCGACGTCGAGCGGGATGACCTCGCAGCCGATACTTTCCAGTGCCTCGGGAGCGAAAGCCCCGGCGGTGCCGTTGCCGCAGGCGGCCACCACCTTGAGCTTCCTGGAGATACGCTTTCCCGCGGTCAGATCGTCAAGGTAGGTTTTGCGGAAATCCGCAACGAAGGCGTAGGAGCCACCACCGACAAGGTCGAAATCGCCTGACAGCACGATCGCCTTCAGCGCGCTCATCTCCTCCGGACCGAAGGTCAGCGGACGCGCCGCGCCCATCTTGACGCCGGTCCAGCCATTCTCGTTGTGTGAGGCAGTGACCATGGCGACGGACGGCGTGTCGAGCGCGAACTGGGCGAAATAGGCCATCGGCGACAGGGCAAGCCCGACATCCTTGACCCGTGCGCCGGCCGCCATCAGCCCGGAAACCAGCGCCAGCTTGATGGCAAGCGAATAGGAGCGGAAATCGTGACCGGTGACGATGTCGGGTCCGGCACCCAGGCGACGGATCAGCGTGCCGAGCCCCATGCCGAGCGCCTGGACGCCGATTAGATTGAGTTCCGGCGTTTCGTTCGAGCCGGGATGGCCGAACCACCAGCGCGCATCATATTCGCGAAACCCGGACGGCATGATGAGCGCCGAGGTTTCGAACTCGAATGTGTTTGGTCTGGCATCGCTAACGATCTTCATCGACAAGGCTGCAAACTCCAGGCGGCTGAATCAGGTGCTTCGAGGCAAGTGGACGGTTACCCAGATGCCCTTTAAGCCGTGTTTGTGCGACAGGAAACTGAAACCTGTATGACGTGGCGGCGAAAGCGAAAGAAATGCGACAGAAGCGCTGCCATTGGCGCTTGCAGTAACCAAACTCGGCGGCTATAAGCCCGCGGTCTGGTCACGGAGTGTAGCGCAGCCTGGTAGCGCACATCGTTCGGGACGATGGGGTCGCAGGTTCAAATCCTGCCACTCCGACCAGAAAAAACATTGTCCAACCCGGGAGGCAATGGCTCAGGGCTCGTAGGGGCTCTTCCAAGTTGCGCCTGTACATTCGACAAAAAGAGGTTTGGCCGAGGAGAGGCTACGCGGTGCCCGCAGTGGCATCGGATCGCGGCTATTGCTAACGCATGTTCCTCACCGAAAAAAGCGAGATTTCCAAGGCACCGGAAACCTCCCCCGCTTCGAAACGCCAAATCGTCCCGTGAAGGCCGGCGTGAGATTTACACCTCAGTTGCAACCGGAACATGGGATAACCCGAGCCACCATTTTGATGCGGCTGTCAGCTACCTTCCGGGAATGCACCAAGACTCGTCGTCCGGCGGGAAAGCCAAGCCGGCGCGATTCTGCGCCGCCTTTCGCAAGTCTTTGCATCTCACGGCACTATCGCCCATTTTGCTTGTTGCAAAGCCGGTCTTGTCGCCTCTTCTAGTGATCCCCGTCCGCAGGACGAACAACTTCGGAGCAAAAAAGGGGACCATTGTGACGACCCATCATCATGCCCGCACGGGAGCGGTGTCTAGCGCTTCAGGTATGCTGCGCCCTCAACTCGGGCCTGCCGCCGCAGGCAAATATCAGCGCCCGATCTCCAGGGCCGATGCCCGCCGCCTGACTGTCGGTGACATCCTCGCCGCCTATACCGAAGCACGCCAGGCCAAGATTGCCGGTCGCAAGGAATTTCTCGCCAGGATGCGTTTTCTGAACGAATTCTTCGGCACCGAGCCGGTCGCCAACATCAATGGAGATCGCTGCCGCGCCTATGTCGAGCACCGTTCGCGCGAGCGCAATCGGGTAGAGCGTGAGCGAATCGCCAAGCTCAACGCTGCGGCGATGGAGACCCGCCGTGCGTTACTCCCGGCGTGGCGAGACAAGGACTTTACATCAGGCCCGCGTCGCGATCTTGAGGACCTCCGCTCGGCGATCAACTTTTGGGCCAAGGAATACGGTCTCGATCCGAAGCCGTCCGTCACCTTACCAGACAAACCAGCAGCGCGCGAGCGCTGGCTGACGCGCGAGGAAGCAGCGGGACTGCTGCGCGCGGCATTGCGGCTGCGCCGGAAGCACGGTCAGTACGCTCATCTCTGCCGCTTTATCATTGTGGGGCTCTACACTGGCTGCCGACATCGTTCAATCCTGCAACTCAATTGGGATGGCGAGGCCGCAGAAGCTTGGCCGGACCTAGGCCGCGGCGTGCTCTATTGCAAAGATCAGCACGCGAAAAAAAGCAAGAAATGGCGTCCGCCGACGCGACTGCCGTCACGGCTGATCGCCCATATGCGCCGCTGGAAGCGTATTGATTGCGACTGCGGGCCGGTCGTCCATGACAGCCTGGGCGAACCGACAAAGCGCATCGAGAAGGCGTTCCGCACCTGCCGCGTGGAAGCCGGGCTCGGCGACGATGTCACCCCGAATGTGCTTCGCTATACCCGCGCCATGTGGCCTGTGCTGTGCGACGTCGACATGTGGCGGATCGCCAGCAAGGCTATGCGCTCAGGCGAAATCGCGTGACATCGATGGCCGCGGCCATCAGTGTCTGTGTGTAGGTTGCCAGCGGATTGCTGAAGATCGCCTCGGCCGGCCCCTCCTCGACGATCTTGCCCTGTTTCATGACGATGATGTAGTCGGCCATGGCGCGCACAACGGCGAGATCGTGGCTGATGAACAGATAGGACAGTTCGTGGTCGGCCTGCAGCTTGCGTAGCAATTCGACGATCTGCTTCTGCACGGAGCGGTCCAGCGCCGAGGTCGGCTCGTCCAGCACCACCACTTTAGGCTTGAGTATCATGGCGCGCGCGATGGCGATGCGCTGCCGCTGACCGCCGGAGAATTCATGCGGATAGCGGTTGCGCGTGTTCGGGTCGAGCCCGACTTCGAGCAAGGCATCGACCGCGCGGAGATCGCGCTGCCTGCCCGACAGATTGGGCTCATGGACCAGGAGCCCCTCGGTGATGATCTGGCCGACGGTCATGCGTGGCGACAGCGAGCCGAACGGATCCTGGAAAACCAGCTGCAATTCGCGCCGCAGCGGCCTCATCGCCTGGCGGTCGGCGTGGGAAATGTCGCGGTCACCAAGCCGGATGATACCGTCGCTGGGCAGGAGCCGCAGCAAGGCGCGGCCGAGCGTCGATTTTCCCGAGCCGGATTCGCCGACGATGCCGATCGTCTGGTTGCGCTTCAGCCGTATCGAAATGTGATCGACGGCGCGCAGCAGCAGCGGCTCGCCGCCAAGAAATCCGCCGCCGATCTTGAAGGTCACCTCGACGTTCCTGCCTTCAAGCAGGACAGGGGCATTCGGAGGCGGCGGCGCCTTGGTGCCGGTCGGCTCGGCGGCAAGTAGCATCTTGGTGTAGCCGTGCTGCGGGTTGGCGAAGATCGCTTCCGCCTCGCCCTCCTCGACCACCTCGCCATAGCGCATCACATAGACCCGATCGGCAAAGCGCCGGACGATGCCGAGATCGTGGGTGATGAAGACGATCGCCATGCCGAGCTTGCGCTGCAATTCGGCGAGCAGCATGAGGATCTGCGCCTGGATGGTGACGTCGAGCGCGGTCGTCGGCTCGTCGGCGATCAGTATGTCGGGGTCGTTGGCCAGCGCCATGGCGATCATGACGCGCTGGCGCTGACCGCCCGACAACTCGTGCGGATAGGATTTCATCCGCCGCTCCGGATCGGGAATATGGACCAGCCGCAGCAGCTTGAGCGCCTCCTCGCGCGCCGCGGCGGCGCCAAGTCCGCGATGCTTGCGGATCGGCTCGATCAGCTGGTTGCCGATCGAATAAAGCGGGTCTAGCGACGTCATCGGCTCCTGGAAGATCATGCTGATCTTGCGGCCGCGGATCTTGTTGAGCTCGGGTTTGCTCAAGGTCAAAAGATTGCGGCCGCGATAATCGACTGTGCCGCTGGCTTCGCCGTTCGAGGCGAGCAGGCTCATCGCCGCCATCATCGTCTGGCTCTTGCCGGAACCGGATTCGCCGACGACGGCGACGGTTTCGCCTGATTTGACGTGGATATTGATGCCCTTCACCGCCTCCACCACACCGTCGAGGGTGCGGAAGCGGACGCGAAGGTCCTTGACGCTGAGGATGGTATCGGAAGCAGCCATCTCAACGATCCTTCGGGTCGAGCGCGTCGCGCAGCCCATCTCCGACGAAATTCAGCGCGAACAGCGTGGAGACGAGAAAGAAGGCCGGGAACAGAAGCAGCCAGTTGGCCGAGCCGATGTTCTGGGCGCCAACCGAGATCAGCACGCCCCAGCTGGTCATCGGCTCCTGGACGCCGAGCCCGAGGAACGACAAAAAACTCTCCAGGATAATGACCTGCGGCACCAGCAGCGTCATGTAGATCACCACCGGCCCGAGCAAATTGGGGATCACATGGCGCAGCAGAATGCCGCGCTGGCCGACGCCCATCGCCTCCGCCGCCTGGACATATTCCTGCCGGCGGATCGACAGCGCTTGTCCGCGCACGATGCGCGCCATGTCGAGCCACAGCACCGCGCCGACCGCCAGGAACATCAGCACGAAGTTCCTGCCGAAAAACACCACCAGCATGATGACGAAGAAGATGAACGGCAAAGAATAAAGCACGTCGACGACACGCATCATCACCTCGTCGACCCTGCCGCCGGCAAGACCGGCGGTGGCGCCGTAGAGCACGCCGATGACCACGGCCACAATGCCGGCAAGCAGGCCGATGGCCAGCGATATGCGCCCGGCCATCAGCGTTCTGGACAGGAGATCGCGGCCGGTATTGTCGGTGCCGAACAGGAAATATTGCTGCTTGATTGAGGCACTCATCACCATTTCGAGACCGTCCGGCGATTTGCTCTCGATCTTTGTGTCATCAAAGGTATCGGAACGATCAAGGTAGCGAATGTTGCGGTCGTCGATCGGCTTGGACGATTTGACGGTAACGAACACACGGCTGCCCTCCTGCCGCCACTCCTTGATGTCGACGCGCATACGCCTGATCGCCTCATCGAGAGCGCCTTCGATCATGTCGGCCTTCGGATAGGCGGAGAAGCTCGGCGGCGTACGGACATAGTCGGCATAGATGGTGGTGTATTGGTGCGGCACGAAAGAGGGCCCAAACACGCTGATGACGGCGATGAAGGCAAGATAATAGAGGCTGAACATGGCCGCGCGATTTGCCTTGAGGCGCGCCCAGGCGTCACCCCACAGGGACCGGCCGACGACCGGTGCGGCAACTGCGATATCAGTCATAGCGCACCCTCGGATCGACGACCCCATAGAGGACGTCGACGATCAGGTTGAAGACAATGGTGAAGAGCGCGATGACCACCACCGTCCCCATCACCAGCGTGTAGTCGCGGTTGAGTGCAGCAACGACAAAATGGCGGCCGATGCCCGGGATAGAGAAGATGGTCTCGACGATGACCGAGCCGGTGAGAAGGGCTGCGGCTGCCGGACCGGTGAAGGAGACGATCGGCAGGATGGCGCCGCGCAGCGCATGCTTGACGACGACCGACCAGTCGGACAGGCCGAGAGCGCGCGCGGTGCGGATGTGATGCGAGTGCAGCGATTCGATCATCGAGCCGCGCATCAGGCGGGCAACGATGGCGATCTGCGGCAGAGCGAGCGTCAGTACCGGGCCGACCTTGTTGATGAGGGCTCCATCGCCCCAGCCGCCGATCGGCAGCAGCTTCCAGGTCAATCCGAATACAAGCTGGATTATCGGGGCGATGACGAAGGTTGGTATGGTGCTGCCGGCGGTCGCCAGCGCGATCACCGAATAGTCGGCAAGCTTGTTCTGGTTGAGCGCGGCAACAGTGCCGAGCACGCTGCCGAGGAGCAGCGCCAGAACGAGCGCCGAAGCGCCAAGTTGGATCGAGATCGGCAGGCCTTCCCTGAACAACTCGCCGACGGTGAAATCCGGCATGTTGTAGCTGGGGCCGAAATTGCCGCGCAGAAGATTGCCTAAATAATGGAGGTACTGCAGCCAGAGCGGGTCGTTGAGCCCGAACTGGGCTTCGAGATTGGCCCTGATCTCGGGGCTCAGGCCCCGCTCCTGGTTGAACGGGCCGCCCGGCGCGACGCGTATCAGGAAGAACGCTATAGTCACGATGACGAACAGCGTCGGGATGGCGGTCAGGAGCCGCCGGAAAACGAATCGCAGCATCGATGCCCCGCTTGATCCAGAGCAGCGCGCGTCCGGCTGGACGATTGCGCTCTAGCCTTCAAATTTTCGCACCGACATTGTCGAAAATCGAGTCCGGTTCCCGGGCCGATGCGATGGCAAACCGGCGCCGCCGCGCATTGAGTCGCGCGGCGGCCTGGCTAAGGGATCAGTCCTTGCTGATGAAGCGGGACGGATGGATGTCCATCACATTGTCGTCGAAGCCGTGCAGCTTCGAGGAAACGATGTCGTGGTAGCTGTAGTAGAGAAGCGGGATCTCGCCGACGTCGTCGACGAGGATGCGCTCGGCCTCGGCGAGCTCCTTCATGCGCTGTTCGGGCTTGCCGCCGGCGGCGGCGGCCTTGTCCATGGCCGCCTCGAATTTCGGGCTGTTATAGCTCGAATAATTGTTGCCGCTGGCCTTGCGAGATATGCCGAGGAAGGTTTCCGGGTCCTTGTAATCGGCGATCCAGGCGGCACGCGCCACATCGTAGTCGCCCTTCTGCTCGAGGAAGGAGTAGTGGGTCTTGGTGTCGGTGTTGAGCAGCGTGACCTCGACGCCAAGCGGCTTCAACTGTTCCTGGATGGCGACAGCGGTGTTCTTGTGGTTTTCAGAGGTGTTGTAGCGGATCTGCATCTTCAACGGATGCTCGGGTGTATAGCCGAGTTTCTCGAGGATCTTCTTGGCAGCGTCCTCGCGGTCGATCTGCGGCATGTCGGCGTATTTGGCCAGTGCCGGCGTGTAGCCCTGGATACCCGGAGGGACCATCGAATAGCCGGGCAGCATCGAATTCTGCCAGACTTTTTCAGCGAGGAAGTCGCGATCGATCGCCATCGAGATAGCGTTGCGCAGTTCGACGTTGTCCCAAGGCGCCTTGTCGGTCTTGATCGCGTAATAGTAGATGCCGAGATATGGCCCGACACGGACCTGGTCGCCGAATTTGGTCTTGAGATCGGCGAGCTGTTCGGTCGGCAGGTCACCGTAACTGTCGAATTCGCCGGCCTCGAAGCGCTTCATCGCGGACGAGCGATCCTCGGTCGGGATGTAGTTGACCACGTCCAACTTGACGCTGGCGGCGTCCCAGAATTTCGGATTCTTGACCAGCTTCAGATGGTCGTTGGGAATCCACTCTGCCGCTGTAAAGGCCCCGTTCGAGACCAGCTTGCCTGCCTTGATCCAGTCGGCGCCAAGCTTTTCGATAGACGCCTTGTTAACCGGATAGGTCGCCTGATGGGTCAGCATCTCCAGGAAGTAAGGCGTTGGCGCCTTGAGCGTGACTTCGAGGGTATTTGCGTCAATCGCCTTGACGCCCATATCCTCCGGCTTGCCCTTCTTGGTGTTGACTTCCTCGGCACCCTTCACTGGATAGAGCATGGAAGCGTATTCCGCAGCGGTGGCCGGATCTTCCAGCCGACGGAACGAATAAACGAAGTCGTCCGCCGTCACCGGGCTGCCATCCGACCAGAGGCCGTCCTTGCGCAGCTTGAAGGTGTAGACAGTGCCGTCGTCGGACACCGTCCAGCTTTCAGCGGCGCCCGGAATGAGATTCGTCTTCTGGTCATGCATCACGAGGCCCTGGAACAGGTCGCGTATGATATCGGCTTCGTAGACCGTCGAGGTCTTGTGCGGATCGAGCGTCTCCGCTTCGGCGGCGGCTCCGCGGTTGTAGACGGTCTCGGCGAAAGCCGGCGTGTAGAACGTACCGGCGGCCAAGACCATGGTCGTGGCGAGTACCGTCGCCTTCAGCACATGTTTCAACATGGAGTTCTCCCTAATGACGTCGCCCTTCGGCCACGTCTCTAAGTGTTGACGCCCCGAAACCGATTGGTTGGTTCCTTTCGAGCGCGCAGCCGGTTCCCTCTCCGGCAGCTGGTGGCCAAACAGTAACGTGGAGATTTTTTATTTCAACAGACTCTCGGGGTCACCCAAAGTAAGGGGGCCGGGGCAGTCGTTTTGCGGGCGGCCAATCAATGGTCGAAACCATGAGTTTGACTGGGTTTCCTGGCCAGAACGCCGATCTGGGAAATAATCTGGCCGATCATTTCAGTTTACCGGAATGTATTAATTGGTTCTTAGGCAACCAAGGGTTACAAATTTCGATGGAATCGGCACATCGACCTTGGGTTCCAACGGGCAAGGGCAATGAACAAGATAGACAGTAATACTGTCGCATTGAAGCGTAAAATATTGCGCCACATACGGACGAATCTACGCAAAATTGGAGAAGAGTCCGGAACTTCCGCGGTCGAGTTCGCCCTGCTTTCCCCAATCTTTATCCTTCTTTTGCTCGGAATGGTTGCGTATGGTATCTATTTTGGTGCAAGCAACTCCTTGCAGCAAATCGCCGCCGATGCCGCCCGCACCGCAATTGCCGGATTGAATCAAACCGAGCGCCAGGCGCTGGTGGCGAGTTTCGTCAAAAACAATGCCAGTGGATACCCGTTCGTCGATTCCGGCAAGCTGACCTATCAGGCGACGGACAGCACGGCCGACGGAAATCAGTTCGTCGTGTCGATCCAGTACGATGCCAGCAACCTGCCGATCTGGAACCTATTACCAAGCCTTGCGATGCCGCAAACCACGATGTCGCGCAGATCTACCATCAGGATTGGAGGCATTTGAAATGTCGCAGTTCTTGCTGAGGAGCATCGGGCGGATCGCTCGCTCGATGGTTGGCGACAAGAAGGCGAACTTTGCCGTCATGACGGCGCTGACAGCGCCATTCGCGCTGGGGCTGGCTGCCTTCGCTGTCGACGAAGGTTCGATCTACACGGAGCGCAGGGAAGCCCAGGCGATGACCGATCTGGCGGCGATCACCGCGGCGTCGAACATCAACAATATGGAAGCCGCGGCGGTAACCACGCTCAGTGACAACCGAATGCCCGGCATCATTGTTCAAAAGGCAGGTCAGACAATCGTTCCCACGGTTGGCAAAACCGTCGTGTCGGTCACCGGCGGCCGATACTCAGCGGCGTCCTCCGTTGGCGTCGACAAGCGCTTCGAAGCCGGTAAAACGCCTTACAACGCCGTTCGCGTCACCCTGCAAAAAATCCCCGCCCGGTATTTTGCCAGTTCGCTCATCCCTACTCCGGTTGTCGGCACCGAAGCCATTGCCAGCGTGACCCCGCAAGCGATGTTCTCGGTCGGGTCCAGGCTCCTCAGCGTCAATGGCGGCATCCTCAACGCGCTTCTCAGCAAGTTGCTGGGCGCCAACATTTCGCTCAGCGTCATGGACTACAACGCGCTGATCTCGGCCGATGTAAACGTGCTTTCGTTCGTCGATGCCCTTGCCGTACAGTTGCAACTGACAGGTGTCAGCTATTCCGACGTGCTGGCGTCAAAAGCGACGGTAGGCCAGATCGCGACCGCCATGGCCAATGCGTCCGGGTCGGGCAGCGCCAGCAAACTTGTGCTGCAGACGATCGCGTCGAGGGCCACCAACACGGTCAAGATACCCCTCAGTCATCTTATCGATCTTGGCTCGATCGGCAGGCTCGGCCTCGGACAAAAGTCTCCCGGCTTTTCCGTCGACGCAAGCGCGATGGGCATGCTGGGTGCCGCCGCCTCGCTGGCCAATGGCTCAAACCAGGTCCAGGTCGATCTCGGCGCCACTATTCCGGGACTTACCTCCACCACGCTCGCCATCGCCATCGGTGAACCGATGCAATACTCACCCTGGCTGGCCGTCGGGGAAAAAGGCACCGTGGTGCGCACCGCGCAGACGCGCATCAAGCTGGTCACCACAGTGGGCATCGGCAATTCCAATCTCGGCGGCGGCATCAGCCTGCTGTCCGTCAACCTGCCTCTGCATGTCGAAGTCGCCTATGCGGAAGCCAAGCTAACCGACATCAGCTGCCCGACGGGCCGGCCGGATAGCATCAAGGTTTCGATCGCCGCGCAGCCTGGCGTGGCCTCGCTGCACCTTGCCACCAGCGACGCCGACAACAACCCATCGGCCTTCGCCGATTTCAGCAATCCGCAATCGTTCTCCGATGCCACGATTGCCCAGGTGAGCGTGAAGCTTCTGCTGCTTACCCTCAATCTGCTCGATGTGAAGGGTTCTTCATCACTTGCCATCACCAACAACGATCCGACCACATTGACGTTCGACAGCACCGATATCGCCAACAAGACGATTAAAACTGTCACCACAAAAAACCTGACGCAATCACTCACGACATCGCTGGTCAGCGGCCTCTCGCTCTCGGTCAATGCACTGGGCCTCGGGCTGGACGTGACGGCCCTGCTCGGAACGGTTAAGCCGGCGGTGGTAACGGTTCTGAACGGCGTGACGGCGCCGGTCGACGAACTGGTCTATAACGTGCTTGCAGCTGTCGGCGTGCATGTCGGCGAGGCCGATGTGCGGGTTGTCGGCGCGACTTGCGGGCGCTCCGTGCTCGTTCAATGAGATAATGAAATAGAGCTCAGCCGATCCGGCCGAGGAAGCAGCCCAGCGGCGGCAGCGACAGCGTTCTTTCCTGCAAGACGCCGGCAGCACCGCCAAGGTCTATCGGCTCTATCGCTTCCAGATCCGGTGGCAATTGCCAGCCGGCCGGCTCGTCGGCGAAATTGAAGACACAGAGCAGCTTTTCGTCACCGCCTTCGCGAATGAAAGCAAGGACGTCGCCTTCGGCATCGAGGAACCGGATCGAGCCTCGAACCAGCGCCGGATGCTGCTTGCGCAAGGCCAGCATCGCACGGTAGCTCGCCAGGACGGAGGTTTGCTCGCCGTCCTGGACGTCGACCGCCTGGGCGCGATGGCTTGCCGGGACCGGAAGCCACGGCTTGCCCGTCGAAAAGCCGGCATCGTCGGCGCCAGCCTCCCAGACCATCGGCGTTCGGCACCCGTCCCGCCCCTTGATCCCCGGCCAGAAGCGGATGCCGAAAGGATCGCGCAAATCCTCGAACGCCAGTTCGGCCTCCTCCAGCCCGAGTTCTTCGCCCTGGTAGAGGCAGATCGATCCGCGCAGGCAGGAAAGCAGCACGATCGAGAATTTCGCCACCCTGTCCGGATCGCCGCCCGGCCTTTTCCATCGACTGACATGGCGCACGACATCGTGGTTGGAGAACGCCCAGCAAACCCAGCCGTCGAATACCTTACTCTCGAAGGCCTCGACACAGCCACGCACATGCGACGCCGAGAATTGCGGGCCGAGCAGGTCGAACGTGTAGGACATTTGGAGCTTGTCGCCACCGCCGGTATAGGCGGCGAGTGTCTGCAAGGAACGCGTTTCGTCGCCAATCTCGCCGACAGCGGCGCGGCCTTCATATTCGTCAAGCAAGGCCCGGAAGCGCCTGAGGAAAGCAAGGTTTTCCGGCTGGCTCTTGTCGAACAGATGCTCCTGATAGAGATAGGGGCTGGTTGCCGTATTGGTGCCGGCGACGCTTTCCGCCAAAGGCGGGTTGCTGCGCAGCCAGCGGTCGTGGACGTAATAGTTGACCGTATCCAGCCGGAAACCGTCGACGCCGCGCTCGAGCCAGAACCGCACCGTTTCCAGCAAGGCGTCCTGCACCTTTGGGTTGTGGAAATTCAGGTCCGGCTGCGAGGCGAGGAAATTGTGCAGGTAATATTGCCTGCGCGTTGCGTCCCATTCCCAGGCCGGGCCGCCGAAAAGCGACAGCCAGTTGTTGGGGGCGGTGCCGTCGGGCTTCGCATCGGCCCAGACGTACCAGTCGGCCTTGGGGTTGTCATGGCTCGTGCGGCTTTCGACGAACCATTCGTGCCGATCCGACGAATGCGACAAGACCTGATCGATGATCACCTTCAGGCCGAGCCGGTGCGCCTCCGCAATCAGTGCGTCGAAATCCTCTAATGTGCCGAACATCGGATCGACGGCGCAGTAATCCGAAACGTCGTAACCCATATCGGCCATTGGCGACTTGAAAAAAGGCGACAGCCAAACGGCGTCGGCACCGAGCGATGCGACATGGGCCAGCCTCGAGGTGATGCCGCTGAGATCGCCGCTGCCGTCGCCTGTCGTGTCCTGGAAGGAGCGCGGGTAGATCTGGTAGATGACGCAGCCGCGCCACCATTCGGCATTGTCAGCCATCATGGCTCTCCCCTGCGCCCGCACACGCTGTCCTGCTTTCGATCATGAACAGGACTGTTCGCCCAGGCACCGGCCGCGAGATATCGCTACTATCCGGTTCGATAGCTGGGCGCCAATGAAAACCCGCCCGTTCCGGCAGCGTGAACATGCAGGCCCGGCGGTCGCCATTGATGACCACCGCAAGGCGACTGTTCTCACCGCTACCGAGAACCATGACCAGCCGGTGCCGCCTGGCATCGTCCCAGGCTGCCTCTTCGAACGGCACGCCGGTTTCCGTCAGCCAGGCTACGTCTGGGATTTCCGAACCCGCAGGCTGTTCTCCGGTCAGGAATGCTGTGTCCAAGAGCGCCGGCACGGCGCGACGCATCCTGGCGAGCAGAGCCGTATGATGCTCGAGCGCCAGGTCGCGCCCGGCCCAGTCGAGCCAGGTGATGTCATTGTCCTGCGCGTAGGCGTTGTTGTTGCCGCGCTGCGTGCGGCCGAACTCGTCGCCGGCCGTCAGCATGATCGTGCCGCGCGAGGCAAAGAGCGTCGCCAGCAGCGCGCGCTGGTCATCGAAACGGGCCGTAACGATTGACTGGTCGCTGGTCTCGCCCTCGACGCCATCGTTCCAGGACAGGTTGTCGTCGTGACCATCGCGGTTCAGTTCGCCATTGGCCTCGTTGTGCTTGTGCCCATAAGCGACGATATCGGCCAGCGTCATGCCGTCATGCGCGGCGATGAAGTTGATGCTGCGGCTCGTTGTCTGGCCTGCTTTGGCAAAGACGTCGGACGAACCGGCAAGCCGCGTCGCCAGGGCACCGATCATGCCGCCGTCGCCGCGCCAGAAGCGGCGGATATCGTCGCGGTATTTGTCGTTCCATTCGAGGAAGGGCGGCGGAAAATTGCCGAGCTGATAGCCATCCGGTCCGATATCCCAAGGCTCGGCGATCAGCACCCGGTCGCCAAGAACAGGGTCGTTGCGAATGGCGTTCAGCAGCGGCGCATCGGCGTCGAAAACGCCGTCGACGCGGCCGAGGATCGGCGCCAGGTCGAAGCGGAATCCGTCGACACCGGCGCGCTGGACAAAGTGGCGAAGCGTGTGGAGGACCATTTCCCGGACGACCGGATGCTCGCAGGCGAGCGTATTGCCGGTTCCGGTGTCATTGACCAGAGCGCCGTCCGGCTCGTGCCGATAATAGGCGCGGCTGTCGAGCCCGCGCAGCGACAATGTCGGGCCGAGCCGGTCGCTTTCGCCGGTGTGGTTGAACACCAGGTCGAGAATGGTGCCGATGCCGGCCTCGCGCAGCGCGGCGACCGTTCCGCGCAACTCGGCCAGACCGCCGGGCGCCAGTCGCGGATCGAGCGCCATGAAGGTCACGGGATTATAACCCCAGGCGTTGCGCAGACCGAACGGCGGTAAATGCCGTTCGTCGATCGATGCAGTCACCGGCATCAACTCAATGGCTGCCACGCCGAGTTTTTGCAGATGCTCGACAACGAGGGGGTGAGCGAGCGCTGCAATGGTGCCGCGTTGCTTCTCGGGAATGTCGGGATGCAGCTTTGTGAAGGCGCGTACCGGCACTTCGTAGATAAGGCCGCCGGGCCGAAACAGCGGCGGCAAGGCGGGCAAGGGTTCCGGCAAGGCGCCGGCGATGGCTTTCGGCATCAGCGGCGCAGTGTCGGCCCCCTCGCCTCGGCGCGCGGCGAGCCGGCCGTCATAGGCATAGGGCCTGTCGATCTCGACGGCATAGGGATCGGCCAGCAGCTTGTCGGGATCGAACCAGAGACCGTGTTCCGGCGCGTAGTCGCCATCGGCGCGGAACCCGTATCGGGTCCCGGCGGCGAGACCGGCAACAAAAAGTGCATGGACGCCCTCGTCTTCCGACTGGAGTTCCAGCCGGTCGACTTCGCGGTTGCCGTGTTCGTCGAAAATCGAAACCCAGATGCGCCGAGCCGACGAGGACCATGCGGCGAAGCGGATACCGCCCTCCCCGGCAAGCCCGCCAAATCGCGGACGATAGCCGGCGGATAGTCCCGACGACATCAGGTGATGACGCTCGGCTTGGCGCGGCCGGTATGGCTGCGAATCCCGGCAATGTCGTCGGCCGCCGCGATCAGATCGGCAAGCGCCTCCTGGGTGTCGAGATCGTGGCGGTTCTTGTCCGGCTCGTAGCGCTCGACATAAAGCCGCAGCGTCGCGCCCGAGGTGCCGGTGCCGGACAGGCGGAAGACGACGCGTGAGCCGCCTTCGAACAGCACCCTGATGCCCTGGTTCTCGCTGACCGAGCCGTCGACCGGATCGTGATAGGCGAAATCATCAGCGCTGGCGATCGTCATGCCGCGGACGCGGGTGCCAGGCAGCGAGCCGAGCTTGGCGCGCAACTCGCCAACAAGCGCGTTGGCACGATCGGTCTCGACCTCCTCGTAGTCGTGGCGCGAATAATAGTTACGGCCATAGGCCGTCCAATGCTGGGTGACGATCTGCTTGGCGCTTTCGCCGCGAACGGCAAGGATGTTGAGCCATAAAAGCACAGCCCACAGGCCGTCCTTTTCGCGGACATGGTTGGAGCCGGTCCCCGCACTCTCCTCGCCACAGATCGTTGCCATGCCGGCATCGAGCAGATTGCCGAAAAATTTCCAGCCGGTCGGCGTCTCGTAGATCCCGATGCCGAGCTTTTCGGCGACCCGGTCGGCAGCACCGCTGGTCGGCATCGAGCGGGCGATGCCTTTCAGCCCCGCCTTGTAGCCCGGCGCCAGATGGGCGTTGGCGGCGAGCATCGCCACCGAATCCGACGGGGTGATGAAAATTCCCTTGCCGATAATCAGGTTGCGGTCGCCGTCGCCATCCGAGGCGGCGCCAAAGTCTGGCGCATCCGGCCCCATCATCTCGTCGTAGAGGTGTTTTGCGTGCACCAGATTGGGATCGGGATGATGGCCGCCGAAATCCGGCAGCGGAATGAAATTGCGGGCGGTGCCGTTGGGCGCGCCGAGCCGGTTTTCGAGGATCTCCTTGGCGTAGGGGCCGGTCACCGCATGCATGGCGTCGAAGCGCATGCGGAAGCCCGACCTGAACAGCGCCCGCAATGCGTCGAAATCGAACAGGCTTTCCATCAGTTCGGCATAGTCGGCGACAGGATCGATGATTTCGACGGTCATGTCCCCCGTCTTGACCGTGCCGATCGTGTCGATGTCGACCTGCCCGATATCGGCGATCTTGAAGCTTGAAATCGCCTTGGTTTTTTCGAAGATCGCATCGGTCAGCTTTTCCGGCGCCGGGCCGCCATTGCCGGCATTGTACTTGATGCCGAAATCCTCATGCGGGCCACCCGGATTGTGGCTGGCCGACAGGATGATGCCGCCAAAGGTCTTGTATTTGCGGATGACATGCGAAGCGGCCGGCGTCGACAAGATGCCGCCCTGCCCGACCATCACCTTGCCGAAGCCGTTTGCCGCGGCCATGGCGATGGCCTTCTGGATGACCTCGCGGTTATAGAAGCGGCCGTCGCCGCCGATCACCAGGGTTTTGCCCTCGAACCCGTCCAGCGCGTCGAAGATCGACTGGATGAAGTTCTCGGCATAGTGCTCCTGCTGGAACACGGGGACCTTTTTACGCAGCCCGGACGTGCCGGGCTTCTGGTCGGGATAGGGTTTGGTGGCGACGGTGCGGATCATCAGTCAGGCAGCCCTTTTCGAAAGCAGCAAGCGATAGTGTTGGACATATTTTTCGGCGCTTTTGTCCCACGAAACGTCGGCCTTCATGCCTTGCCGCTGCATCGACGTCCACACTGCGGGATTGGCATGCGCCTCGACAAGGCGGCGGACGGCGTGCAGCAAGGCGCCGGCATTGGCGGGCGCAAACTGGAAACCGGTCGCCACGCCGGCAGAGATGGCGGCTTCGTTGGCATCGATGATCGTGTCGGCAAGGCCGCCGGTGCGCGCGACGACCGGCACGCAGCCATAGCGCAGGCCGTAAAGCTGTGTCAGCCCGCAAGGTTCGAAGCGCGATGGGATAATGATTGCGTCGCAGCCGCCCTGCATGGTGTGGGAGAGTCCCTCGTCATAGCCGACGACGACGCCGATGCGGCCGCGATGGCGGGCTGCGGCGGCAAGCAACGCGCCTTCCAGCCCAGCGTCGCCGGAGCCGAGGATCGCCAGCCGTGCACCTCTTGCAACGATGCCGTCGATGGCCGCAGCCAGTATGTCCATGCCCTTTTGCCAGGTCAGCCGGCTGACGACGCAGACGATCGGGCTATCATCGCGATCGAGGCTGAAACGGTCCTCGACCGCGGCCTTGTTGGGCATTCGCGCCTTGAGCGTCTTTGCGGTGTAGTTGGAGACCAGATGCTTGTCGGTTTCCGGGTTCCAGATCTCGGTATCGATGCCGTTGACGATGCCATGGAGATCGACGGAGCGCATGTTGATCAGGCCGTCGAGGCCCATGCCGAATTCGGGCAAGCGGATTTCCTGCGCATAGGTCGGGCTGACCGTGGTGATCGCCCACGCCGCCTGCAGGCCGGCCTTGAGGAAGCCGACGCCGCCGTAATATTCGACGCCGTCGAGCGCCATCGCCGCCGCCGGCAGGCCAAGCTCGCCAAAGATGCCGGCGCCGAACTGGCCTTGGAAGGCTAGGTTGTGCACGGTGATCATCGACGGCGTGCCGACCGCCTTGCCGTAGCGCATGTAGGCAAGCGTCATTGCCGACTGCCAGTCATGGGCATGGACGATATCGGGCAGGTAGCCCGAGATCGCGCCGCCGGCAATATCACCGCCTACCTGGCTCAAGGCCGCGAACCGCCGCCAATTGTCCGGCCAGTCGGCGCCTGTCGCGTTGCCGTATGGGCCGCCGGGACGGTCGAAAAGATGCGGCGCGTCAAGCACGAACAGGTCGAGCCCGGCGATCTGGGCGGCATACACCGAAGCCTTGCCGCCCTGCAGCAATGGATATTGCTGAACCGGCTTCTTTTTCCTGAAGGCGCCCATCACCTGAGGATAGCCGGGGACGAGCGTGCGCATGGTGACGCCCTTGCCGGCCAATGCCACGGGCAAGGCGCCGGTCACGTCGGCGAGCCCGCCCGTCTTGACCAGCGGAAAGATCTCGGGCGCCACCGACAGAACCTGCATGCACTACGATCCCAGCCTGTTGATCATGTCCTGCGTGACCAGGCAGATGCCTTTTTCCGAAACGCGGAAACGCTTGGCGTCGAGGACGGGATCCTCGCCGACCACCAGACCCTCCGGAATCCTGACGCCGTGATCGATGACCACGCGCTTCAGCCTGGCGCTGCGGCCGACATGGACGTCCGGCAGCATGACGACCTCCTCCAGCGTCGAATAGGAATTTATGCGCGCGCCGGTGAAGATCAGGCTTCGCTTCAGCGAAGCGCCCGAAACGATGCAATCGCCCGACACGAGAGACGACACGGCCGACCCGCGGCGGCCATCCTCGTCATGCACGAACTTTGCCGGCGGCTTCAACTCGGCATAGGTCCAGATCGGCCAATCGCGGTCGTAAAGGTCGAGTTCCGGCGTGATGTCGGTCAGGTCGATATTGGCCTCCCAATAGGCGTCGACCGTGCCGACGTCGCGCCAATAGGCCTCGTTCTCGGCGGTCGAGCGCACGCAGGATTTGGCAAAACGATGGGCGATCGCCTTTCCGTGCTCGACGATGTAGGGGATGATGTCCTTGCCGAAGTCCCGGCTCGAGCCGGGCTCCGCCGCATCGCGACGCAATTGCTCCATCAGGAATTTGGTCTTGAACACATAGATGCCCATCGAGGCCAGCGCGAAATCCGGTTTGTCGGGAATGCCCGGCGGATCGGCGGGCTTTTCGATGAAGGAGATGATGGTGTCCTTGGGATCGACATGCATGACGCCGAAGCCCGTGGCTTCCATGCGTGGCACTTCGAGGCAGCCGACGGTGACGTCGGCGCCGGCCTCGACATGCTGGCGCAGCATCATTTCGTAGTCCATCTTGTAGATGTGGTCGCCGGCCAGGATGACCATGTATTCCGGCCCGTAGGCCTCGATGATGTCGATGTTCTGGTACACGGCGTCGGCGGTGCCCTCATACCATTGCGTTTCCGACACACGCTGACTGGCCGGCAGGATGTCGAAACTCTCGTTGCGCTCGGGCCGCAGGAAGTTCCAGCCGCGCTGCAGATGGCGGATCAGCGAATGCGCCTTGTACTGGGTGGCGACGCCGAGGCGGCGGATACCGGAATTGAGCGCATTGGACAGCGCGAAATCGATGATGCGGGTCTTGCCGCCAAAATAGACCGCCGGCTTGGCGCGGCGGTCGGTCAGTTCCTTGAGCCGGCTGCCACGGCCGCCTGCCAGCACATAAGCCATGGCGTCGCGTGCCAGCGGCTGTGTTCGTTTTATTTCAGCCATTCCTATCCTCCCAGGTTAGATGCTCCAGACATAGCTCAGTCCGGGACGAATTCGAGCATGATCGTCGACAGCGGCGGCAAAAGCATCGTCGCCGAAATCCCTCCCCCTTCCGCCCGAGCCTCGACGACGCCGCTATTGCCCTTGCCGGAACCGCCATAATCCGTGGCATCGGTGTTGATGATCTCGCGCCATTTTCCGGCCTGCGGCAACGGCACGCGGTAATTGTCGCGCGGCACCGGCGTGAAGTTGGAAATGACGGCGACCGGGTTGCCGCCCGGCGCGCTGCGCAGCCAGGCAAAGACCGAGTTCGCGCTGTCGTCGACGATCAGCCAGGAAAAGCCCTCCGGCTCGCAGTCGCGGGCATGCAGCGCGGGGCGCGAGCGGTAGAGATAGTTGAGATCGCGCACCGTCTGCCAGACGCCACGGTGGAACCGGAAATCGAGCAGGTTCCAGTCGAGCGCGCGCGCCTCGCTCCACTCGCGGCGCTGTGCGAACTCCTGGCCCATGAACAACAGCTTCTTGCCAGGATAACCCCACATGAAGGCGCAGTAGGCCCGCAGCGTCGCGAATTTCTGCCAGTCGTCGCCGGCCATCTTGTTGAGCAGCGTGCCTTTGCCGTGCACCACCTCGTCATGGGACAGCGGCAGCACAAAATTCTCGCTGAAAGCGTAGACCAGGCCGAAGGTGATGTCGTTGTGGTGATGCTTGCGGAAGATCGGCTCCTTGGAGAAATACTCCAAAGTGTCATGCATGAAACCCATGTTCCACTTGAAACCGAAGCCCAGTCCGCCTTCATGCACCGGCTGCGAGACTTTCGGCCACGAGGTCGATTCCTCGGCGATGGTCATCACACCTGGATGGTGGCCGTAGACCTCCTTGTTCATCCGCTGCAGGAAGCTGACCGCTTCGAGGTTCTCTCGCCCGCCCTTCTCGTTGGGAATCCATTCACCGGCCTTGCGCGAATAATCGAGATAAAGCATCGAGGCGACCGCATCGACGCGCAGTCCGTCGACGTGATATTTCTCGGCCCAGAACAGCGCATTGTTGACCAGGAACGAAATCACTTCGCGACGGCCGAAATTGTAGATCGCTGTGTTCCAGTCGGGATGGAAGCCCTTGCGCGGATCGGCATGTTCGTAGAGCGCGGTACCGTCGAACTTTGCCAGACCGTGTTCGTCAACCGGGAAATGCGCCGGCACCCAGTCAAGGATGACGCCGATGCCTGCACGGTGGGCGCCGTCGACGAAGCGGGCAAAACCGTCCGGATCGCCAAAGCGGGCAGTCGGCGCATAAAGACCCGTCGTCTGGTAGCCCCAGGACGGGTCATAAGGGTGTTCGGAGATCGGCATGAATTCGATGTGGGTAAAACCGGTCTCGACCACGTAAGGGATCAGCCTGTCGGCGAGCTCATCCCACGACAGGAAGCTGCCGTCGTCGTGAAGCCGCCATGACCCGGCATGGACCTCGTAGATCGATACGGCTTCGCGCCTGTGGTCGGCATTGCGCCAGTAGTTCCGGTGCGCCTCGTCACCCCATTCATGCGCCGGCGGCAGTGCCGTAACCGAGGCGGTGGCCGGGCGCAGTTCGGACTTGAAGGCAAACGGATCGGCTTTGAGCGGCAATCTCACGCCATCCGGCCCGATGATTTCATACTTATACGGGCGGCCAGCGCCGATGTCGGGAATGAACAGCTCCCAGATGCCGGTGTCGCGGCGGATGCGCATGGTATGCCTGCGGCCGTCCCACTCGTTGAAGTCGCCGACCACCGAGACACGCCTTGCATTGGGCGCCCACACCGCAAAATGCACACCCGATGCACCCTCATGGTCGATGAGATGGGCGCCGAGCTTGTCGAACAGCCTGAGATGCGACCCTTCGGCGATGTAATAATCGTCCAGCGGGCCGAGCACGGGACCGAAGGAATATGGATCGGTCAGCCACCAGTCACCGCCGGAATTCCTGGCGTGATAGCGCAGCGGCTGGCGTTTGCGCAGCGACAATTTGCCTTCGAAGAAACCGCGGTCGTCGTGTCTCGACAGCTCGCCGGCCTTCTTGCCGGTCAGCGTATAGGCGGTGACGAACTCGGCATGAGGGACGAAGCAGCGGGCGACAAAGCCCTTCCCCGCCTCATGCACGCCAAGCACGGCAAACGGATCGCCGTGCGTGCCGGCGACAATCGCCGCGACATCGTCGGCTGGCGCCAGTCCGTCCGGCCCGCTTGTCGCAACGGTCGCGCGCGGCTTGCTCATCAGGCAGTGACCCTCCCCGGGCACCAAGTGTATGTTTCTAGTGAAGTTTTGAGTTCGACAGTCGCCATGCCGCCTTACCCTCCAAGGGATGCGAGGGTCAAATCACTCCACTAGGGCCACATTGTTCCTGGTCTCATGCAATCACATCAGGCGGGCACGTGCCAGATGTCTTTCGCATATTGGCGAATCGTTCGATCGGACGAGAACCAGCCGACGCGCGCGACATTGCGGATCGCTCTGGCGTACCAGTCCGGGCTGTTGCGCCAGACGGCATCGACGTCGCGCTGGGTGGCGGCGTAGGCATCGAAATCCGCGGCGACCATGAACCAGTCGCTCTGGTAAAGGCCGTTGATCAGGTCGCGATAACGGTCCGGATCATCAGGTGAAAAAACCCCGGACGAAACCGCGGCAAGCGCCTGCGCCAATTCAGGCGATCCCTCGATCACAGCGCGCGGATCGTAACCATTGTTGCGCCGCTCGGCGACTTCCTCTGTGGTCAGCCCGAAGATGAAGATGTTGTTGTCGCCCACACATTCCTTGATCTCGACATTGGCGCCGTCGAGCGTGCCGATGGTCAGCGCGCCGTTCAGCGCGAACTTCATGTTGCCGGTGCCGGACGCTTCCATGCCGGCGGTCGATATCTGCTCCGACAGATCGGCGGCCGGCATCATGATCTCGGCCAGGCTGACATTGTAGTTCGGCACGAATACCACTTTCAGCAAGCCGCGTACCGCCGGGTCGCGGTTGATGACTCGGGCGACGTCATTGGCAAGTTTGATGATCAGCTTGGCGTTGTGATAGCTGGGCGCCGCCTTGCCGCCAAAGAATTTGACGCGAGGCATCCAGTCGCGCTCCGGATGCGAGCGGATCTGGTCGTAAAGCGCGACCGCTTCGAGAATGTTCAAGAGCTGGCGCTTGTATTCGTGGATGCGCTTGACCTGGATGTCGAACAGCGCCGACGGGTCGACCTTGATGCCGAGCCGGTCTGCAACGAGATTGGCAAGCCTCGTCTTGTTCGCCCGTTTGACGGCGGCGAACTTGTCGCGGAAGGCGGCGTCCTCGGCAAGAGGATCAAGCCGGTTTATCTCGTCGATGTCGTCGAGGAAGCCATCGCCAATCGCCTCTCGGGTGAGTGCAGTGAGGCCGGGATTGCACTGTATCAGCCAGCGCCGCGGTGTGATCCCGTTGGTCTTGTTGTTGATGCGATCCGGGTAGAGCCTGTGGAGGTCGGCAAACACCGTCTCCTTCATCAATTCCGTATGCAGTGCCGAGACGCCGTTGATCGAGTGCGAGCCGACAAAGGCCAGATTGCCCATACGCACGCGGCGATCGCCATTTTCCTGGATCAGCGAGATGCGGCTGATCTGCTCGTCCGAGAACTGGTCGGAGGCGCGCGCCTCGAGCAGCACCTCGGCGTTGATGGCGTAGACGATCTGCATGTGGCGCGGCAACAGCCGCTCGAACAGCGGCACGGGCCAGCTTTCCAACGCTTCGGGAAGGAGCGTGTGGTTGGTGTAGCCGAAGGTGCGCTTGGTGATGCTCCAGGCCTGGTCGAAATCCATGCCGTGGACATCCATCAACAGGCGCATCAACTCGGGGACGGCGATGGCCGGATGGGTGTCGTTAAGATGGATCGCCGCCTTGTCGGGCAGCGATTGCAGGTCGCCATACTGGCTGAGATGACGCTGGACGATGTCCTGCAGCGAGGCGGTGGAGAAGAAATACTCCTGCCTGAGCCGCAACTCCTGGCCGGCCTTGTGGGAATCGGCCGGGTAAAGGACGCGCGACAACGCATCGGCCTTGTTGCTTTCGGCGAGCGCACCGATGTGATCGCCGGCATTGAACTTGTCGAGCAGGATCGGGTCGACCGGCATGCCGGACCACAGACGCAGCGTGTTGACGCGGTTGGCCCGCCAGCCAACCACTGGCGTATCGTAGGCAACGGCCAGAACATGTTCGGTCGGCTTCCAGACGTGCCGCTCGAGCCGGCCGTCCTTCGAGGTGATCGATTCCACCGAGCCGCCGAAACCGACCTCGAAGGAGCGTTCGCGGCGCTCGAACTCCCAGGGATTGCCGTGATCGAGCCACGTCTCGGGCAGCTCCACCTGCCAGCCGTCATGGACCTCCTGCCGGAACATGCCGTTGGCGTAGCGGATGCCGTAGCCATGCGCGGGTATATTGACGGTCGCCATGCTTTCCATGAAGCAGGCGGCGAGCCGGCCAAGCCCGCCATTACCAAGGGCAGCGTCCGGTTCGAGCGCTGCAATGATGTCGAGGTCGACGCCAAGCGACGAAAGCGCCTCGCGCATATTGTCCATCAGGCCGAGATTGGAGAAGGCATCGCGCATCAGGCGGCCGATGAGGAATTCCAGCGACAGGTAATAGACGCGCTTTTCCTGCTGGGCGTAGGCCTCTTGGGTCGCCTGCATCCAGTGATCGACTATGCGGTCGCGTACAACCTTGATCGAGGCGGTGAGCCAATCGTACTGGGTTGCAACGTTGGTGCCCTTGCCGAGCCTGTATTTGAGGGCTTGCAAGACTTCCTCGGCGAGCGTCTTGGGATCCGGGTTTTTGAGCGTGGGCAGAGGAGCTTCGGTTGTCATCGCGCGCGTCATGCTGCCTCTCGTGACGTTGCCAGGATCATGCGGCTTTCACCATCTCTGCCAATGCTAGTGCATCCCACCGGATGTTCAATCGATTCAGGTGATCGCAAGCCGGGTTGCCCTGCGGCAATTTGGCATTTGGAAACAGCGCATTTGGGACCCTTGGCGATGGGCCTCAAGTTCTTGCTCAAGCCGCCAGCGCCGCTTCCGGCGGCACCTTGGCGCCCGTCATGAAGGCGACCGCGTCGGACATCGTATACTGCTTCGGATCGATGACGCACAGGCGACGGCCGAGCCGGTGAATGTGGATGCGGTCCGCCACCTCGAAGACATGCGGCATGTTGTGTGAAATCAGCACGATCGGCAGGCCTCGCTTCTTCACGTCGAGAATCAGTTCGAGGACGCGGCGGCTCTCTTTGACGCCAAGTGCCGCCGTCGGCTCATCCATGATCACCACCCGGCTGCCAAAGGCGGCGGCGCGCGCCACCGCCACGCCCTGACGCTGGCCGCCGGAAAGCGTTTCCACGGCCTGGCTGATGTTCTGGATGGTCATCAGGCCAAGCTCCGTGAGCTTGTCGCGGGCGCGCTTTTCCATCGCCGGGCGGTCGAGCATGCGCAGCCATTCGCCGAGGAACCCCGGCTTGCGGATCTCCCGGCCGAGGAACATGTTGTCGGCGATGGACAGCGCCGGCGACAGAGCCAGGTTCTGATAGACTGTTTCGATGCCGGCCTCCCGTGCCTCCATCGGCGACTTGAACGCAACGGGCTTGCCTTCAAGTCGTATCTCACCTTCGTCGGGCACGACCGCGCCGGAAATCGCCTTGATAAGCGACGACTTGCCGGCGCCGTTGTCGCCAATGACGGCAAGGATTTCGCCCGGATAGAGGTCGAAATCGGCGTTGTCGAGGGCGGTGACGCGGCCATAGCGCTTGACCAGACCGCGCGCGATGAGGATGGGTTCCTGGGTCATGGCTATGCCGAAACCTTTCTGATCCATTGATCGATCGCCACGGCGCCGATGATCAGCACGCCGGTGAGCAGCACCTTCCACTGCGGATCGGCGCCCAGCATGTTGAGGCCCATCGAGACGACGCCGACGATCATGGCGCCGAACAGCGTGCCGAGGATCGAGCCGCGCCCGCCGAACAGAGAAATACCGCCGATCACCGTCGCGGTGATGGCCTGAAGATTGTAGTCGGTGACAGCGGCGGAAGGAGAGATCGAGCCATTGCGGCCGATGGAGACCCAAGCTGCGAAGGCGGCGATCAGCCCGGCAAGGGCATAGACGGTCATCAGCACCTTCTTCGTCTGGATGCCCGACAGTTTCGCAGCCTCCTGATCGTCGCCGACCGCGTAGACATGGCGGCCCCATGCGGTGTGGTTGAGCACGTACCAGAGGACCAACACGAGAACGACCATGGCAATGACGCCAAGCGTCAGCACGGCCGTGCCGACCTTAAAGCTCAGGGCAAACAGGTGCAGCAGAGGCGCCTGGACGTCGACGTCGGTGTCGCGGATCGTCTCATTGGCCGAATAGATGAAGTTGGTGGCCATGACAATGTTCCAGGTGCCGAGCGTCACGATGAAGGGCGGTAGCTTCATGTAGGCGACCAGCACACCGTTGAGCAGGCCGCACGCGCCACCGGCGAGAAGCCCGATCGCCACCGCGAGCACGGCCGGCATACCGTAGCTGACCGCGCAATTGCCCATGATCACAGCCGAAATCACCATGATCACGCCAATCGACAGGTCGATGCCGGCAGTCAGGATCACCAGCGTCTGTGCGGCGCCCAGAATGCCGACAATGGCGATCTGCTGAAGGATCAGCGTCAGCGTATAGGATGAAAAAAAACGCCCGCCGATGGTGATACCAAAAATAATGATAGCCAGAACCAACACGATAAGCGGCACCGCTGCCGGCGTGGAATGCAGGAAATGCTGGGCACGCTTGACGGCCGATTTATGGTCGTCGAACGCGGCGACGCTTGTGTCGCTGCTCGATAGAACTTTTTCGAATTCTTGTGCTTGAGCCATGTTTCCTCCCCTGGGCTTCGGCCAACCGCCGACGCCATCCACGCCTTCCGGTCTGCCGCCGGCACTATTTGCGTTTAGATCGGCACATCGTCCACCCGGAGCGGCCGGGGATCAAGCCCCGGCCGATCGCGATCTGTTGCCGGTCAGGCCAGGCTCAACCCCAGCACTTGGCGAGGCCTTCCTTGGTGTCGATGGACTTCACACCGTTGGCGGGCTTGTCGGTGACAAGATTGACGCCGGTATCGAAGAAGTTCTTGCCTTCGGTCGGCTTCGGCTTCGTCCCGTCCTTGGCGAAAGTGGCGATCGCCTCGATGCCGAGCGCCGCCATTTGCAGCGGATATTGCTGCGAGGTAGCGCCGATCACGCCTTCGGTCACCGATTTCACGCCGGGGCAGCCACCGTCGACCGAGACGATCAGCACCTGGCTTTCGAGACCGACGGCCTTCAGCGCCTGGTAGGCGCCGACAGCTGCGGGCTCGTTGATGGTGTGGATGACGTTGATGGTGTTATCCTTCTGCAGAAGGTTCTCCATCGCCTTGCGACCACCCTCTTCATTGCCGTTCGTCACGTCGTGGCCAACGATGCGCGGATCGTCCTCGTCGCCGATCTTGTTGGGGTCCTTCACGTCTATGCCGTAGCCCATCATGAAACCCTGGTCGCGCAGCACATCCACCGTGGGCTGCGACGGCGTCAGGTCGAGGAAGCCGATCTTGGCATCCTTGGCCTTATCGCCAAGCGTCGCGGCGGCCCATGCGCCGATCAGCTTGCCGGCTTCCAGATTGTCGGTCGCGAAGGTCGCGTCAGCCGCATCGATCGGATCAAGCGGGGTGTCGAGCGCGATCACCAACAGCCCGGCGTCCCGCGCTTTCTTCACGGTCGGCACGATACCCTTGGTGTCGGACGCGGTGATGAGGATACCCTTGGCCCCGTCGGCGATACAGCTCTCGATTGCAGCCACCTGGCTCTCGCTGTCGCCGTCGATCTTGCCGGCGTAAGTCTTGAGATCGACGCCAAGCTCCTTGGCCTTGGCCGCCGCACCTTCCTTCATCTTGACGAAGAAGGGATTGGTGTCGGTCTTGGTGATCAAGCAGGCGCCGACCCCGGCGGCCGATGCCGTCGACGCAAAGGCCATCAGGCTCAGTCCGGCCGCGGCAAACACGGTGGATTTCAACAGTTTTGACGTGGTCACGATTTTCCTCCCATGGAACCATTTAGGATGCCGGCCAACCGGCATCTGCAGCGCGTCCGACGAAATCTCCCAGTGTCGGCGCCGACCTCAAGAGACACCAGTCCGGCAGCACTGTCAATAATTAAATCACTCTTATTTATTATTGACAACGCAGGATTGTTCACTCACTCTAGACCAAAAGCATTGAGGGGAAACGACGGGAGGAACAGGGTGGAGACCGGCATTACGAGGCACGGCTCGCCCGATGCGGCCGAAAGCCGCCTGCACCGCGGCACCAACCAAAGCGGCATGCGGGACCACAATGAGCGGCTGGTGCTGTCGCTGGTGCGCCAGCACGGCAGCCTGGCCAAATCCGACATCGCACGTATGACCGGCCTTTCGGCGCAGACAGTGTCGGTCATCATGCGCGAGCTGGAGGAGGACGACCTGCTCGTCCGCCAGGCGCCGTTGCGCGGCAAGATCGGCCAGCCCTCGATACCCATGGCGCTCAATCCCGACGGCGCCTATTTCATCGGCCTGAAGATCGGCCGCCGCAGCGCCGAATTGGTGCTGATCGATTTCCTCGGCAGTGTGCGCTCGATGCTGCAGCATTCCTACCGCTATCCGGCGCCGCGCGAAACGGTGGAATTCGTCACAAGCGGCATGAAGAAGATGCGCGGCGAACTCACCCCGGCGCAGGATAAACGCATTGCCGGGCTTGGCATCGCCATGCCGTTCGAATTGTGGAACTGGGCCGACACCGCCGGCGCGCCGCGTGAAATCATGGACGAATGGCGCCATCGCGACATCCGCGCCGATATCCAGGCGCAATGCGAATTTCCAGTCTATCTGCAGAACGACGCCACCTCGGCCTGCGGCGCCGAACTCGTGTTCGGCCACGCGGCGGGTGCGGCACGCGATTTCGTCTATTTCTATATCGGTGCCTTTGCCGGCGGCGGCATCGTGCTGAACGGCCGGTTGTTTGGTGGCCCAACCGGCAATGCCGGCGCGCTGGGCTCGATGCCGGTGCCAGGGCCGGACGGCAAGCCGACGCAGTTGATCGACGTGGCGTCGATCGCCATGCTGGAAAAGGCGCTCAACGCGCGCGGCATCGAGGCCTCGCATCTGTGGACATCACCGGGGGACTGGGGCGAGATCGGCGCCGAGCTTGACGACTGGATCGCCAGCGCCTCGCAGGCGCTTGCCTATGCCATCGTTTCGGCCTCCTCCGTCATTGACTTCGATGCCGCGGTGATCGACGGATGGATGCCGCTTGCCGTGCGCAGGCGGCTTGTCGATGCCGTTATCCAGGCCATCGGCCGGATCGACGGCGAAGGCCTGAGGCTGCCGGCCGTTCGCGAGGGAACCGTCGGCATCCATGCGCGGGCGCTGGGTGGCGCCAGCCTGCCGCTGTCGGAGCGCTTCCTCATCGGCTCGACCACGATTTCCAGGAGCTTCTGAGCATGCTGATCGGCATCCCGGCGCTGCTCGGCCCCGAGCTTCTGGCGATATTGCGCGCCATGGGCCATGGCGACGAGATCGCCTTGGTCGACGGCAACTACCCGGCCGAGCAGCAGGCACAGCGGCTGGTCCGCGCCGACGGTCATCATCTCGTCCCCGTGCTCGATGCGGTATTGAGCGTATTGCCGGTCGACGACGCCGTGCCGCAGGCGCTGTTTCGCGCCTCGGCCAAAGGCGATCCCCTGCTCGCCGATCCGGTTCACTATGAGATGGAAGCGATCTGCGCCAGGCGTGCGCCGGGCCGCAAGGTGGTTGCGCTTGCCGGTGCCGACTTCTATGCACGGGTCAAGGCCGCGCACGCGATCGTCGCGACTAGCGAGCCGCGGCTTTATGCCAACATCATCATTCGCAAGGGCGTGATCTATCCGCCGGAAAGCAAGACTTCATGATCCTCTGCTGCGGCGAAGCCCTGATCGACATGCTGCCGCGGACCACGACGGAGGGCGAGCCGGCCTTTGCCCCCTATGTCGGCGGTGCCGTCTTCAACTCGGCCATTGCGCTAGGCCGGCTCGGCGCGCCCGCTGCCTTTTTCTCCGGCCTGTCGTCGGATCTGTTCGGCGGGCAGTTCAGGGAGGCGCTGGGGAACAGCAAGGTCAGCTCGACCTATGCGCACACTTCGCCGCGGCCGACCACGCTCGCCTTCGTGCGGCTCACCAACGGCCAAGCGACCTACACCTTCTATGACGAGAACACCGCCGGGCGCATGCTGACCATCGAGGACCTGCCGGAACTCGGCAGCGAGATCGAGGCCATGCTGTTCGGCGCCATCAGCCTGATCTCGGAGCCGGCCGGATCGGCCTATGAGGAGTTCATGCGGCGCGAACATGAGCGCCGCGTGATGATGCTCGACCCCAACATCCGGCCAAACTTCATTCCCGACAAGGCCAAGCACCTCAGGCGCATCCGCGGCATGATGGCGATGGCCGACATCGTGAAACTGTCGGACGAGGATTTGAACTGGTTCGGCGAAGCCGGCTCGCATGAAGACGTCGTCCGTAACTGGCTGGATCGCGGCCCAAAGCTGATCGTGGTCACCCACGGCAGCGAAGGCGCGGTCGGTTACAGCAGCCAGCACCGGGTCACCGTCGTGCCGGACAAGGTCGAGGTGGTCGATACGGTCGGAGCCGGCGACACATTCAATGCCGGCATTCTTGCCTCCTTGCATGAACAGGGTCTGCTGTCGAAGACGGCAATCGCCAGTTTGCCGGAAGACGCCATCCACAAGGCGCTGACGCTTGGCGCCAAGGCCGCGGCGGTGACGGTATCGCGGGCCGGCGCCAACCCGCCATGGCGGCATGAAATCGCCTGACCGGCTGGTGCGCAGCCCATGGACTGCTCACCGGCGATCACTTTATGTTTCGTCCAGCCTGGCGGGCGGGGTGCGAAGCCTGTAACAGGCCGGCCGAAGCCCGGATTTCCACGCCTTTAAGAGGCCAGATCGGAAATCAGAGGTAACAGGCTGCGACACTTGAGCAATTCAGGGTTTTTGCCCTGCGGCTTTCTCGGCCGTACCAAGTCTGCTACCAGCGGCCGGTTATCTGACTAAAACCGTTTGAGGCCGACATGCAGTTCATCGATCTTGGCGCGCAGCGCGAACGCATCCGCGACAGGCTGAAAGCGGCAATAGACCGGGTTGTCGACGAAGGCCGCTATATTCTCGGACCGCAGGTCACCGAATTCGAAAACAAGCTCGCCGCCTATATCGGCATCAAGCACGTGGTCGCTTGCGCCAACGGCACCGATGCGCTGCTGCTGCCACTGTTTGCCGCCGGCATCGGCCCGGGCGACGCGGTGTTCGTGCCGAGCTTCACCTTCGCCGCCACGGCCGAAGTGGTGGCGCTGACCAAGGCCGAACCGGTGTTCGTCGATGTCGATGCCGACAGCTACAATATCGACATCGCCAGCCTCGAGGCGGCAATTGCCATGATCAAGGCGGAGGGCCGGCTGAGGCCGAAGGCAATCATTCCCGTCGACCTGTTCGGCCTCGCCGCCGATTACGAGGCGATCATGGCCATCGCCGATCGCGAAGGCCTGATGGTCATCGAGGATGCGGCGCAGGCGACCGGCGGCTCGGCTGACGGCAAGATGTGCGGCTCGTTCGGCACCGTCGGCTCGACCAGCTTCTATCCGGCAAAGCCGCTCGGCTGCTATGGCGACGGCGGTGCGATGTTCACCAATGACGATGCGCTGGCCGAACAGCTGCGCTCGTTCGCCTTTCACGGAAAGGGCGAAACGCAATATGACAATGTCCGCGTCGGCATCAATTCACGGCTCGACACGCTTCAGGCGGCGATCCTGATAGAGAAGCTGGCCATCCTCGAGGACGAGATGGTGGCGCGGCAAGCGGTCGCCAATCGCTATGCCGAAGGTCTCGGCGATATCGTCAAGGCGGCGCGCAATCTGGGCGGCGGCCGCTCGGCCTGGGCGCAATACGCCATCGAAACGCCGAAACGGGACGGGCTCAAGGCACATCTCGGTGAAAAGGGCATTCCGTCGGTCATCTACTATGTGAAACCGCTGCACAGCCAGATTGCCTATCGCGATTATCCGCGCACGCCGACCGGCCTTGCCGTTTCGGAAGAGCTGCCGAAGCGCATCCTGTGCCTGCCAATGCATCCCTATCTGAGCGAGGCTGACCAGGACCGGATCATCGAAACGATCCGAAACTATATCAGCTCGAATTCGGCGCATGTAGCGGCGGCATAAATTCGAAAGCTTCGAAGCATGGTCGCGGAATACATCGACGAGTTCATCATGTTCTGCGCCGGGTTGTGGATGGCTGGCATCGGCTTCGGATTTCTCGCGGACCCGTTCCAAGCTCGCCCCGGCCAGCAGCAAGCATGGTGGACCAACTTTGGGACTCGCTTCAAATGGATGGGACCGCTGTTGATCCTCATCGCGATAGCGCTCGCATTCGCGGCACCTTCCTAGGCTGGCGTCCGACGGCAGCTCGGCACGGTCGGCCATCGTTGATCAACAACCGCCGATTCAAGCTTTGCGCGTCAAGGCAGGCGGTCATCGGCACCGATTTTGCGATGCTTTGCTGCGCGCCGCAGCATAGTCTGCACCTGGCTCCCCTTTAGGCTGGTTCTCATGAAGAAGATTGGTTTCCTCTCGTTCGGGCACTGGACGCCCTCGCCGCAATCGCAGACGCGGACGGCATCCGACGCGCTTTTGCAGTCCGTCGAGTTGGCGGTCGCGGCCGAGGAGCTGGGTGCGGACGGCGCGTATTTCCGCGTGCATCACTTCGCCCGCCAGCTCGCCTCGCCCTTCCCGCTGCTGGCGGCGGTCGGCGCAAAGACCAGCCGAATCGAGATCGGCACGGCGGTGATCGACATGCGCTATGAGAACCCGCTCTACATGGCCGAGGACGCCGGCGCCGCCGACCTAATCGCCGGAGGGCGTCTGCAGCTGGGCATCAGCCGAGGCTCGCCGGAGCAGGTGATCGAGGGATGGCGCTACTTCGGCTACGCCCCGCAAGAGGGCGAGAGCGATGCCGACATGGCCCGTAGACACACCGGAGTGCTGCTCGAAGTGTTGCTGGGCAAAGGCTTTGCGCAGCCCAACCCGCGGCCGATGTTTCCCAACCCGCCTGGCCTGCTTCGCGTCGAGCCGCACTCGGAGGGCCTGCGCGAGCGCATCTGGTGGGGCGCCGCCACAAACGCCACCGCCGAATGGGCGGCGAAACTGGGGATGAACCTGCAGAGCTCCACGCTCAAATTCGATGAAGGCGGAAAGCCGTTTCACGTCCAGCAGGCCGAACAGATCCGGGCTTTTCGTGAGGCCTGGAAGGCGGCCGGACACACGCGCGAGCCGCGGGTGTCGGTGAGCCGGAGCATTTTTGCGCTGGTCGACGATCGCGACCGAGCCTATTTCGGCGGCAACCAGAGCGGAGATCATTTCGGTTACATCGAGGCAGACAGACGCGCGGTGTTCGGCCGCTCCTATGCCGCCGAACCGGACGTCCTGATCGAGCAGCTAAAGGGCGACGAAGCCATCGCCGAGGCCGATACGCTGCTGCTTACCGTCCCCAACCAGCTCGGCGTCGAGTACAATGTCCATGCCATCGAGGCGATCCTGACCCATGTCGCTCCAGGCTTGAGTTGGCGCTGACGGGTTGTGTTAAGTAGGAACCTGCCTCTCTGCCCGGCTCAGGAGCCAAACAGGCGGCTATCCCAGTATACGGGTTGATGCAGGCTGGCCGTGATCAGGGAAAACTCCGGATGTGCCGGATTGATCAACACGTTGTTGTCGGGGCGAGCCACGACGCTTGGCACGATCAGGATCGCGCTGCGGCGCTCGACACACCATGTCTCACCGAATTCCTTGCTCACCGTTGCCGGCATCATATCCCATCCGGGCAACGACGGCTGAGAAAAGAGTTCGTAGCTCAGCCCGCGCGGAAGCATGATCTGGACGTAAGGCTGGTTGGGCGGCAGTCTGCCGCTGCCGTGCACCAGCTTTTCCAGCAAGGCCGTTGAATAATGCTCGCTGGTGTAGATCAACGGGCTGCCGGGCGTGTTCCAGCGGCCAGGCGCTATCGTCGAGCCCGTCGCGTCGAAGATCGGATATGTGCCGGCTGGATCGCCGATCCTGAAGCACTGCAGCATGCGATCGAGTATCTGTGCCGTCAAGCAGCGGTGCCGTACTTCAGGCCTGCAAGGATATCGAGCACCAGTTCGGCGCCGATCTCGCTTTGAATGACCACGTCGATCGGGCGTCGGTCTTCCAGCATGGGATGAGACCGAAACAGAAAGTCACGAGCCTCACCTTCGATCTGCCAAACGTCGAGGGCCAGGTTCCATAGGCGCGCCACCCGCGCCACCCGCATGCCCTCTTCCGAAGAGAGTCGGAGAGCACCTCTCTTGCGGCGCTCATAAGTTGCCTTTGGGACGAGGCGATATTTGAATTGCGTATCGGCCGGTGCCAGCAATTGTGAGACGCGTTCAAGCGCACCCAACGGCAATCCGTCTTCGATTCGAGCCATCAGCCCGAATGGCGACCGTGCAGCCGTCTCCTTGGGCGGCAGCCCCAGCACATCGGCTATATTTCCAAATGCCATTAGCCTCAGGTGAGGCCAAGTGCAAGCATCCCCGTAGTCTCACGGCTGCTTCCCGTCGGCTCGTTTCAGCATCGCAAATGCGCGACTGATCCGTTGCAGGGCTGTGGCGTTGGCCAGCACTGCGTACAGCGCGAACCCACCCGCCAGAATCCAGGGCGAAGCCGCGCCCATCGCGGTCGCGACTCCGTCGGCGGCGAGCAGCACGCAAATGAACACCAGACGTTCCATCCGCTCGAAGAAATCCGGCCAACCGTGGTTTTTCACAGGGATTTCCAGCGCCGTCCGCGCCTTGGCGTAACTGGTGAGGATCCCGCCCGCGAATGCGAACATTGCGATCGCCCACAGATCGGCAACCCAGCCGATAGCCGCAAAGACGGCCAATTCCTGATAGCGGTCGACGACGGCGTCGAAATAGCCACCGGCCTTGGTGCTCATATTTGTCCGGCGGGCGACCGCACCGTCCAGCGCATCGAAGCTGAAGGCAAACGCCAGGCAAAGGCCAAAGGCAAGACTTGAATGATGAAACGCGTAGGCGGCCGAAGACAAAGCCACGAGCACCAGCCCGCTGGCCGTAACCTGGTTCGGCGTCATGCCGATCCCGATCAGCGGAGAGGCGGCCTGCTCCCATAGCGGGTCGATGCGACTTTTCATGAGACCGGCGATCATGGCGGCTCCTCTGATGATGTCGGTTGACGGAGCTTTACCAGCAATTTGCGGGTTTGTTCCACCGTCGCCACCGTTTCGGTTGGCCAATGCGGGCCGAGACCGGGCTCAGCAACGTTCTCAACTTGCCGCAAAAATGATCTCGTTTGGCGAATGGGGCCGGCGGATTAAGGTACTCGCCGAGCTGGCGGCGAAACAGAACTTCCAGTCGCTGCGACAGCTGCCCGACAGCATTTTCACGGTTTGGGCGATGCCCTTGTGAGGTGGTGCAAATCGAACAGCAGTCTGGCGGCAGCACCCGAACGATGTGACTATGATCGCTTGCGATCCGTGGGAAGCCGGCCGAAAATCGATGCATAAGTTTCCACCCAAGTTCGCCTACCTGCTCGCGACCTCTGTCGGCGCGGGATTATCTCCAATATGGCCGGGCACGGCCGGCGCAATGGTTGGAGTGGCTGTTGCCGCGGCTCTGATACCCGCATCACCTTGGCTGACGGTGCTTGCCTACGTGGCCCTGTTCGCCGTCGGCGTATGGGCGTCATCGTATGTTATCTCCCGTACCGGGACGGAGGATCCGCAGATCGTCGTCATTGATGAGACCTTCGGCGCGGCGCTAACCCTTTCCATGCTGCCCCTCGATCCGCTCTGGTGGGCAGCAGGCTTCCTTGCTTTCCGGTTTTTCGACGTCGTCAAGCCTTGGCCCATCCGTATCGCACATGACAAGGTAAGGGGTGGGGCCGGTATCATGCTGGACGATGCGGCTGCGGCTGTGGCCGCCGGGGTGCTGCTGCTCCTGCTGAACGGATTGATTGACCATTTGCCGTAATGGCGGCATTCGGCCTCACGGCCAAAGGCCAGCACGATGGTCCGTGCTAGTTTAGCGCCACAAGGGGAGGACTGGACTAATGCGAAGCTATAGGATCGCGGCCATTCCAGGCGATGGGATCGGCAAGGAAGTCGTAGCGGCCGGCCTTCGTGCGCTGGCCGCCTGCGCCACGCGCGACGGCGGTTTCAGTCTCGAGGTGCAGCATTTCGACTGGGGCTCGGACTACTACAAGTTCAACGGCGTGATGATGCCCAAGGACGGCACCGAGCGGCTGAAGGCCTTCGATGCGATCTATTTCGGCGCTGTCGGCGCGCCAGACGTGCCCGACCATCTGACGCTTTGGGGGTTGCGGCTCGCGATCTGCCAGCCCTTCGACCAGTACGCCAATGTCCGCCCGACCCGCATCCTGCCCGGTATCGAGAGCCCGCTTCGCGGCGTCACGGCAGGGGATCTCGACTGGGTCATCGTTCGGGAGAATTCGGAAGGCGAATACGCCGGCCAGGGCGGGCGCTCGCATCTCGGCCTGCCTGAGGAAATCGCGACCGAGGTCTCGATCTTCACCCGCGCCGGCGTGACGCGCATCATGCGCTTCGCCTTCGAGATGGCGCGGTCGCGGCCGCGAAAGCTGTTGACCGTGGTCACCAAGTCGAACGCCCAGCGTCACGGCATGGTGCTCTGGGACGACATCGCCCGTGAGGTCGCGGCCGATTTTCCTGATGTCGCATGGGACAAAATGCTGGTCGACGCGATGACAGTGCGCATGACGCTCAATCCGCGCTCGCTCGACACAATCGTCGCGACCAATCTTCACGCCGATATCCTGTCGGATCTTGCGGCCGCACTTGCCGGATCGATCGGCATTGCGCCGACTGCGAACCTCAACCCCGCGCGGCGGTTTCCGTCGATGTTCGAGCCGATCCACGGCTCGGCCTTCGACATCACCGGCAAGGGCATCGCCAATCCGGTCGGCACGTTCTGGTCGGCGGTGATGATGCTGGAGCATCTTGGCGAGCCGGCTGCCGCGGCGCGCCTGATGCGCGCCATCGAGCGCGTGACGGCGGACGCCTCACTGCACACGCCCGATCTCGGCGGAAGTGCCACCACCGATAAGGTCACCGAAGCGGTGTGCGCGGCCCTACTCGGCGACAACGAGTAGGAAAGGAGCAAGCGCCTGGCATCGTTGTCATTCCCAGTGATGGCATCGGCAAGGAAGTCATGCCCGAAGGCGGGAGGCGCATCCGCACTCGCCGCCGCTCACCGATGATGTTCGTGCGCCTCCGTGCGGAAACCGAGCCCATCAAGTGTTTCGATCAGCACCTGTACAGGATCAGGCACACCGTGCGTTGACCGCCACGCGACAAATCCGTCCGGTCTGACCAAGGCGGAACCGCCGCTTTTAACCCCGAGCACGGAAGGCCACCGATGGTCCAAGTCAAGCAGATCCCCATTCGCACCCAACGAGTGGCACGTCAGCGGCATCCCGAGGCGCTGGCTTACGGAGTCAGCGGCCTGACACCATGCTTCGTCCGCGCAGAGGAGAAGAAGATCGCGGTCGCACAAATCGAGACTCGAAATCCGCTGGCCGGCACGTCCGACCGCGAAATGCGGCAAACGCGTGCCGGGGCGGCCCGACAGCTCCGTGGATTTTTGGAATGGGTGATCGTCCGGTGTGGATGCCAGAGCCACGATGCCTGCAGCGTAGCGTTGGCCAAATACCACGTCGTAATCCTCGACGATCGCAACAGGAGGAGGCAACCGCTTCGACGGATCGTCGAACCATTTCAGTAGGCGGGCGAGCGCTTGCGCCAACGTAGCCTCGATGACCGGCCGGCGCTCCATGTCATAGCTATCCAGCAACGAGGGATCGGCATGCCCGCGTGCTACCATCGCAAGCTTCCAGGCAAGGTTATGGGCGTCGTGGATACCTGAATTGCCACCGAAAGCGCCTATTGGGGGCATCACATGTGCGGCATCCCCCACAAGAAACGCGCGGCCTCGGCGGAATTGGCGCGCTGTGAGGGCGGCCACTTCCCAGGAGCGCGCATCGACAAGCCTCGTCGTGATGTCCGGCCGGCCCGCACCTCGTATGATCAGTTCCCTGCACTTGGCTTCATCAAAATCCTGTGGTTTCTCGCCCTTTTCGGGAAAGTACTGGAGCGCCAGAAGCCATCGTCCACCCTGTCTGGGCGTGAAGGTCCCGTTGAGGTCCGTCACGAAGCACGACGTGAAGCGCTTGCCGCCTATCGTCGGAGGCATGTCCGTGTCAAAGACGACATTCATCCAGTGCTGAAGGCCGCCTGCCCCGCTGCGGCTGATCTCCAGCCTCTCTCGCAGGGAACCGTTCGCACCGTCCGCGACGATCAGATAGTCGGCCGAGATGACCTCCTTTGCGCAGGTCGCGATATCGCGAATTTCCGCGCGGACGACGGTCTCGTCCTGATCGAAAGTCACCAGCTCCGTGCTGAAACGCACGTCTGCACCGTTCCGCTCGGCGTAGCGGCGCAGAATCGGTTCCAGGACGTGCTGATCACACGTCGCTGGTTGCGTGGGGCTGAGGGCACTTGCATCCGGCCACGCCGGTCCGCCCCATTGAATCTGCGGATCGGCGAGATTCCTGGCGCGCGCAATAGCGCCTGCCTGCTGGTCCCCCGTCCGATTTGTACGAATCTCCTCCTCGAGGCCGAGGCTTCGGAATATCTCCATGCTGCGCGGGGAGATGCCGGCAAACTTGTACTGGATTGACGTGTCGGGATGACGCTCGACGAGGACACACGCAATGTCGTTGTGAGCCAAAAGGGCGGCCGCCGTCAGACCGTTCAGGCCGCCTCCGACGACGAGAACCGTGGTATTGGTCATCTCGGATCTCCTCTCATTGCTTTGACCACAAAAACATTTTGATTGATCAAATCATATGATTGGTCCAAGTATGTGTCAAGACACGAAGGAGCGTGGAATGAGACCGAGCCAAGATCGCTTGCAGCACGCCACCGAGGCATGGCGCCTGATGTTTGATTTCCTGATGCGGTCCGCGCCGGACCGGTTGGCGATCCAGCAGAAATTGGGCCTGACGCCCAACGACTCCCGCGCCCTCTTCACGCTCGACAAAGATGCGGGCAAGCCGATCGGCGCATTGGCTGCTCAATGGCAGTGCGATCCATCGACGGCGACCTGGCTGGTCGACCGGCTTGAGCAGGCGGGGCTCGCCGAACGGATTCCGTCGCCAGGCGATCGCCGTGTGAAGCTTGTCAAGCTCACACCCAAAGGTGCCGCAACCATCAAGGAATTGATGAAGGAATATCACAAACCCCCGCCCGAGATACTTGCGCTTCCACGCGCTGATCTGGATCAGTTGATCGGCCTCGTAAGAAAGTTACAGGCTGGCAAATCCGTGAGTTGATCCTATCCCGGAAAGGCACTGGCTAGGATCGGGTAGCGCCGCGTCACACTTTCCATGCTGCCGCTCGAGCTGCTCTGGTGGTCGGCAGGTTCCTTGCTTTCCGGTTTTTTGACGTGGTCAAACCTTGGCCCATCCTATCGCGCATGAGAAGGTAAGGGGTGGGTTCGGCATCATCTGGACGACGCAGCGGCGGCCGTGGCCGCCTGGATGCTGCTGCTGCTGAAGAAGACCATTTGAGCGTTGTCGCAATGGCGACATCAGTCTCGTTGCGTCTCTACTTTCAGCATCACGCCTCTTCCAGTCTGCGTACACGAGCCCTGACCCCATTGCCGATGGCATCAGCGACTTCCGCAGGAAAATCCTTTGGGAGCGATGCAGAAACCAGTTCGACCGCCGCTAGCGCCTGTTGGCGCAGCTCATCAAAGATCGCCTTGACGGGTTTCGGACCGATCCCTGCTTTGGCGGCGGTCTGGATAAAATGGCGTGGCATGACGCTGTCGACGAGGTAGTGGCGTGTGTCACCAATAGCCATCGCCAGTTTCATTTTGTTGCGCTTGATCTGTCCCGCATCAAGGCTGGGCTGCGCTGAAATCACATCATAGAGCGGCGTTATGCGGAACCGGCCGCCGGGGGAAAGAAAGACGCTAAAATTCTTGGCGTGCCCATCTGTGGCGCCGAGAAGCCAAAAGGCAACCACGGCCTTTAAAACCGCAGCCTGGTCTACCTCCGGTTGGTCGCTTCCCTTCATCAAATTGAGGATAGCCGGAACGCCAGGCCCGCCGTCGGATTCGTATTTCAGTGACGGCGGCACAGAAAGGGCCTGGCAGCAGTCTTCCTGGGGCAAACGCAGGAGACGATTGTCACTGGTCCATCGGCGATCGAACCGCTCGACCGCGAGCACGCGATTGCCTTCGAACTCCTCGATTGCGACGACGGCGCTCGGGAGCCCTAGGGCGGTTGTCAGCTTGAGGCAGAAAAATTCGTTCTCGACGCTGAAGGAAAGATCGATGCCATTTGGCAACCGTCCAATCTGTGGTTTGAGGATGTGCGTCGTGGCAGTCGTCGCCAGCGGCTTGTACCAACGTCCTTTCCAGAACAAGAGCGCAGTCTTTTCCTGAGCGCCAGCGATCGAGATCCGGAAGTCCTCGTCCTCGCCAAGCCCAAGGGGAGCCGATGCCAGATCGAGGAGAAGACGAGCAATCTCGGTATCGTCAACGGGTTTGCCGTTGACAATACCGGCGGGGCCTGGCTCGACACCATCCGGCAGGAATTGCAATGCGCCGACACAATCGCGCCCGACAGCGGCAAGCAGGTCGTAAGCGTCTATTCCTTGAGCATGAACACGCTCCGCCATACGGCGGCGAATGGGGACGTTGTCGGGCAGGAGATTGTCGAAGACGGCGATGACGGGCGCACCGATATAACGATCTTCACGCAGAGGCAGTGATAGCGAGACGGGCAGCGCGTGCTCCCAAGCAAGCCAGGACGGATCGTACTGAAAATCGATCGCGCCGCTGGATTGTCTATTCAGCCGCCCGACGAGACGGCTGTTCAAGAAGACATTTAGCGGGATGTGCTGCCGCGGACGAGCCATCAGAAGATGTCCTCGATCTCAGCCGGCTTTGCCTTGGTACGAGGGCGGACGACGAATTCGAGGTCGAGCGCTGCGAGAATATCGCAAAGCGTTCCGAGCTGGGTCCCAGGCGCGCCACTCTCGACGGCCGAGATGGTCGCCTGACGCAGCATCGTTTGGTCCCCGACATTGGTCTGGTTGAGGCGGAGCTTGCGACGCTGCCGGCGGACGGCATCTCCAATTTGCTTGGGTGTTCGGGCGATTTGGTCCACAGCATACCTCTCTAGCCATGGTATTATACGCTCGCGCAGATAAATTTCAATATACGCTTTTCCGTATCGAATTTTGTATACTTTGAAGCGTATAAGCAGCAATATGGTCGGCGTATGATCTTCGATCCGCATGGACCGTCACCGCCATGCTTTCAGCTTGTCCGGCCGCCGCCGGCCAATGTGACCGAAGCGAATAGCCGGCATGCTCATAAAGCTCCAAGGCAAAGTGAGGTCAGTCCTAGCAGACTGCGGCAACGGATCGGTTTTTCAAACGGATCTTGCGGCACTCACCCAATCGAGGCGTGCGGCAGGGACAAGGCCATAATTGTAAAAATTGATGCCGTCGACATCCGGCGCCATCGCAGCTTTGACCTTGGCGGTGAGGATGTCGGGGCCGGCCATTTCCGGATAGAACAGCCGGTAGCCGGCGCCGAGGAACTTTTTCACGCCAAGGGCTGCGCGTCCGGCCGCCATCAGGCTGGCGACATCGCCGGGCTGCATGTCGTAGGCACACAGGATTGCCCCGTCACAGACCTTGCCGAGCGCCGCGAGATCGCAGCCGCCAAGCCAACCGTCTTTCAAATCGATGATGACAACGCGGGTCGCCGGATTGGCCACCTCGCGCAGTTCGGCGACCAGGCTGGTCACCGGTTCGAACCGCCACAGCAGGTAGCCATGGAGTTCCGGCCATGGCAAAAAAGTGTCGAGGCCGCTCCCCGGAAAGTCTGGAAAGCGCCGTTCGGGCACGGCGCGCTCGCAGGTCTCGACGATCCATTGCCCGACGAGCTTGCGCGCTACTTCGCCGTCGACGCCGGCCTCGGCCGCGCGCGCAAGGCAGGACGGGCAGAAACATATCGACAACAGAAAATCGTCTTCCGGCATCAGCCCGACACCGTCTTTCTCATGATGGTATTCGTGGGCGAAGCCCATGAATGACGGGCTTTCAAGCTCGATCCGGTCCGGCCTGTAGCTGTGCGAGATATCGGCGATCAGCGCGCGGACATAAGCGCGCGCTTCCGGATGTGATGGGCAGAGATTGTAGTAGTTGGCATCGCCGAAGGCGTTGCGGGTTACGGCCTGCGGATGAAGCATGCCGAGCCGGGTGTTGTGCAAGCAGACCGTCCAACACGAAACGCCCAGCCCGCCCACCTCGCGCCGGCGGACAAGGTCGCCAAGCACATCGCCGCCTTCCATGATCACCTTCGCCACCTTGGGCTGGATGGCTAGGTCGGCCCAGTGTGCCGCATCTGGCTTGAAATAGATGGTTCCGTCTTCCGGAAAATAGGCTTTCCGGCGCGGGCTGCGCGGCTGCAGAAACCGGCCAGCGTGATACGAAGTCGCCAGACTGATCATGTTGAGCCCGGCACGCTCGACAAGATCGCGCTCGACCATCTCCAAGCCCAGATCCTGGACATCCCAAGGATAGGTCCACATCGACAGTTGCATCCGGTTATCCTCAGTCTTGATCCTGATATGGGCGTATGGTCGGGAGGGCTTCTTATCAGTCGACCGGCTCGGCGACCTGCATGAGGCAGTCTCCCGCCTCGCACATCGTGTGCAGCCGGCGCGAAAGCACAATGCCGCTTTCGAGGAAGTGCAGGGCTTGCTCGGCGAGGTCGAGTCGTTCGAGGTCGTGGTACCAGCCCGCCAGTTGGCCTGAAGTCACGCTGTCGCCCAGCCTGACTGCCGGCTCGAACCAACCACGGCTTGTGGCATAAAGGCCCTGACTGTGCCGAGACAACGAAAGAAGCCGCGTCGGCGCCGAAGGTCCGGTTGCCGGTGCAAGAACCGGCGCCTCAACCACTCCCAAGGCGGCCATCAGGGCGTCGAGTGCGCGGGCGGTAATCTCCATCGTATCGACCGTGACAGTGCCACCGCCGCCGAACTCTCCGCTGACGCCGATGGCGCCGGCCCGGCGCGCCGCACCCATGGAGGTCGGTGAGGCCTGGCCGTTATCGGCCACGAACCCATAGGGCATGCTGAGCGTCCGCATTAGCTCCACACCGCGCCGGTGCCGGTCGGGATCGGTATTGTGCTCGACAAGCGCGGTCGGCAGATGCTCCATCGAGGTGCCGCCAGAATGAATGTCGAAGATGACGTCGTGGCGGGGAAACAGTTCCATCTCCAGGAAATTGGCAAGCCGGCTTGTTGGCGTGCCTGACGGGTCGCCCGGAAAGGCGCGGTTGAGATTGCCGCCGTCGAGTGGCGAGCAGCGCTTTGCGGCGATCACCGCCGGCACGTTCGCCATCGGCAGGATGGTGACGCGACCCTTGATCTGCTTGGGATCGAGCCGGCGCACCAGCTTTGCCAACGACAGCTCGCCTTCATATTCGTCGCCGTGATTGCCGGCCATCAGAAGCACCGACGGGCCTTCGCCGTTGCGGACAAGGCAGATCGGGACCTTGACCTGGAAATAGGGCGAACGGTCGATCGAAAACGGAATGCTGAGATGGCCGAGTGTCTTGCCGTCCCGGTCGAAGTCGAGCGTATGGCTGAGGCCGGTGTGCATGGCGGCGGCTCAGATAGCTGCGATCGCAGTGACCTCTATGCGGAGATCGGGATCGGCGAGACGCGCCTCGACACAGGCGCGCGCCGGCAGGCGCGCAGGATCCACCCAGGCATCGTAGATGCTGTTCATGGCATCGAAGTCGGCGATCTGCGGCAGGAAGATGTTGATCGCCACTAGCCTCGACTTGCTGCTGCCGGCCTCAACAAGGAGCGCCTCGACCTTGGAGAGCACGTCGCTCGTCTGACCCTCGATGCCGGCCTTGCGGTCGTCTGCCACCTGGCCTGCGATGTGCACGAGGCCGCCATAGACGACCGCCTGAGACATGCGGGAGCCGGACTGGAAGTACTTGATCATATCAGATCCTTTCGAGGTTCTCTTTTTTGGAAGTGGCCGCGATATCTGCTCAGCCGAAATAGGTAGGAAAGGCGTGGCGGACATACCCGGCCGCGTCGGCGCCGAAGATCACGCGATAGCGATCGAGGCAGGTGCAGGGGTGCGAGATGCCGAATTCAACGACGTCACCAACGGCAATATTGTCGCCCGACGCAATTGTCAGGAAGGCGTGCTGGTCGTTGAGCTTGAAGACCTCGGCACGCGCTTTCGGCAGCTGCTTGCCGGCACGAAAGATGGTCACGACCTTCGGAAAGCCCTGGTCGAACGACACGTCGCGCATGCCCATACCGCAGATAGCAAGGCCGGGCTCCGGCCGCGACAGTACCTCGGCCCAAAGACGTAAAGCCGGATGGAAGGAATTTCGTGCGGAAGCACCGACGCCGCCGATCGCAAAACCGTCGCGGGCATCGAGTGCGCCGAGCGACCTGTCGTAGACGCCATGGTCGTGAAAGAAGATGGCGCCGCTGCGCAGCACCAACGTGGCATTGCCGTCCCTGGAGACGAGGGGCGAAAGCGCTGCGACCACCTTGTCGAAGTACACCGAGCCGCCGGCGGTGGCGATCAGCGGGGTGTCGCCGCCGACGCGGGCGCGGAGCCGCAGGAACATATCGGCTGTCATTGCCAACAGCGCGGATATCGCCTCATCGGTACGGCCAGGATCGGCTTGCGCCGCGGCACCTTCGTAGGCTGCGACGCCGGCGATCAGCAGCCGCCCTCCGGCAGCTACAACCGCGTCGGCGATCGCCTCGGCTTCGCCGGTGGTCCGGGCGCCTGCCCTCCCCGCACCAAGTTCCACGAGCACGCGCAATGGCGGCAGCGTCGCATTGGCGCGCCAAGCTTCAGCAAGCGCATTCACGGCGTCGAAAGAGTCGGCAAAAACGTAGAACTCGGCGCTTGGCCAGGCGCCGACAAGGACAGCAAGTCGGTTCGCACCACCTGGTCCGCCGACCTCGTTGGCGATGATCAGCCGAGAGAGCCCGGATCTGAGCATCACTGTGGCCTGCCTTATGTCGGCGACGGTCGTGCCCCATGCTCCGGCCTCGACCAGGGACCGGGCAAGGTCCGGCGCCATCGGGGTCTTGGCATGCGGGGCGATCACGGCGCCCTGTTCTCGCGCATACCCCAAGAACAGGTCACGATTGGCGATGAAGGCCTCCTCGTCGAGGGTCAACACCGGCAACGACATACGTCCATGCGCTGGATGCCAGCGCTCAGATGCGACAAAGCTGCTGTCCAGGCCGAGGGTGCCAGGCGGAACGCCGCGGATACGATCGTCGAGCAGGAAATTTTCACGGGTCGCGAGCGACAGTACGGGTGAGTTTTCGGTCATCCGATGCTAGTCCTTTCGCTTTCGCAGGATGAAGTCCGGATCGATTTCCGATGCCGGCCACACCATGAGAGAGATGCGTGCCAAAGCGTTACTGCGGACCGATCATCGATGCCCACCATCACCTGTGGGATCTCGGCCTCGGCCGCCATCCCTGGCTCGCGCCCACGGCTGGCGAACGCGGCGGTCTGGGCGAGCTTGGCCCCTTGCGGCGAAACTACCTTCCTGAAGATTATTTGCGCGACGCCGGCCAGCACAGTGTCGTCGCCACCGTCCATATTGAAGCCGGTTGGGCCGGGGATGACTGCGTGGGTGAAACGCGGTGGCTTGAAACCCTCGACAAGTCGCGCGGCGTGGCCGCCCGTTACGTCGTTCACGTACCTCTGGCGAACCGCCAAGCGCCGGCGCTGGTCCAGGCGCAGGCGGCATTCGACCGTGTCGTCGGCGTACGCGACATACTGAGCTGGGATCCTGATCCCGCCCGTCGTTTTGCCGCCCGCGACGGCATCATGGACGATCCGGCCTGGCGTGCCGGCCTGTCCCTGCTTGGGCGCCGCCGGCTGGTTTTCGACCTGATGGTGTTTCCGCGCCAGCTCACCGGCGCGGCGCGCCTCGCAGCGGCCTTTCCAGACCAGCTCTTTGTTCTCAACCATTGCGGCAGCCCGATCGATCGCGATGCGGACGGAATGCGGGTGTGGCGCGAGGGGCTGCGGCTTTTGTCGGAGCGCGAGAACGTCGCCATCAAGATATCGGATCTGGTCGCCTACGATCATGATTGGACGCTCGACAGCCTAAGGTCGGTTGTCATGCATTGCATCGACTGTTTCGGTACGCGGCGCGCGATGTTCGGCAGCGACTTTCCGGTCGCCGGCCTGCATGCATCGTTCGATGCGGTGTATGACAGCTTCAAGGCCATTGCAGGAGAGCTTTCCGCGGACGAGCAGACGGCACTGTTCTACGGCAATGCACGGCGCATTTATCGGCTGGACGATATGTCATCGGCGGGCCTGCTCTCTGCCTGAGAGAAGCAGCAGCCCCAGGATCAGCGACCCGAACAGGATACTGCGCCAGCCAGGCGATGCGTTGACCACGGTGATCAGCGCCGTGATCGTAACCAGCAGGATGGCGCCGGGGATGGTGCCGGCATAGGTGCCGAGCCCGCCGAGGATCGAGGTGCCGCCAAGCACCACGGCGGCAATCGAGGCGAGCAGATAAGGATCGCCGATACCGACATAGCCTTGTCCGTTCATGCCGAGGACCAACACACCGGCAAGTCCCGCACAGAAGCCGCTGATGCCGTAGACCGCCAGCGTGGTCGAGGCGACGGGAACCCCGGACAGCGCCGCGGCGAGCGGATTGGCGCCCATCGCGAATATCCGGGCGCCAAGGGATGTCGCATGCATCGTGGTCAGAACGATCACTGAAATGACCACCCACAAAAGCACGCCTGCCGGAATACCGACCGGCCGCGCATTGCCGAGCCAGCGGACCAGCGGGTTCTCGGCGGTCACGGCACTGCCGCCGGCGATGATGATCAGCAGACCTTGCAGGAATGTCGCCATCGCCAGCGTCATGATCATTGGATGAACGCGCAACAGCGCCACGCCCAGCCCGTTCACCAGACCGATTGCGCTCGTCAACGTGAGAACTGCAAGAACGGCGGTGAGCCCTGTCGGATCCGCCTGCCATGAAAGCAGCGGCAGGCTGACAGCGCTAACCGTGACGATCGCCGCGACGGAAAGGTCGATTCCGCCGGCAATCACCACGAAAGTTTGGCCCGCCGCGACCAGGCCGACCACCGCGCCCAATTCAACCAAATAGCGCAAATGCCCATAAGCGCCGAAGCCAGGTGAAGCGAAGCTCGCCGCGATCCATACCGCCGCAACTATAGCGATCGTAAGGAAGGGCCGGCTGCGCAAAATCGTCACGGCGCGCCTGCCGCTCACACTGACTTTCCGTGCTGTCATTGCTGCACCTTGCGGAATTGCGGGATGGCGACCGCCCCGATGATGATGAGGCCCTGGGCGACATATTGGGCGACCGGCGTGAAGCCGAGGAAGAACATGACACTGATCATCAGGCTGAGCAGCAGGCTGCCCGCAAGAGCGCCGCGCATGGTACCTTGGCCGCCAAGGAAACCGATGCCGCCGAGCACTGCGGCGGCTATGGAATTCAGCGTGAACGCCGTGCCGATGACTGGATCGCCCGAACCCGTTTGCGCGGCGATGAACAGGCCGGCGCCTGTGCAAAGCAGGCCGCTAATCGCGTAGGCGGCGATCCGGGCACCGTCGACCGGCACGCTGGAGCGGTAGGCGCCGACGGGATTTTCGCCTGCAGCATAGATGCTCAAACCAAGCGGCGTGGCGAGATAGAGTTTCCACAAAACCACGATGAGTACCAGCAGCACGAATGCCGCCGGCGTGTTGCCGGCAAGCAGGTCCGACAGCCACTCGGGTATGGCGCCCCCCGGCCTCGGCAGGATGAGCAGGGCAGCGCCGCCGATAATGAAGGAGCCAGCCAGCGTCACCACGATCGCCGGCAACCGAAGTTTCACGACGATGAACCCGATCGCGGCACCGATGCCGAGACCGGTCAGCGCCACCGCAGCGGCACCGCCGGCTACGCCCAGCGGTCCAGTCATCGTCGTCGCAGCGATCACTGCGCCCAGGCTGACCATGGCGCCGATGGCCAGGCTTATGCCGCCGGTGAGCATGAGGATCGCCTGGGCCATGGCGACCAGCGCCAGCGGAAACCAGCTCTGGGTGAATTTGGCGAAACCGGACGCTGTCAAGAGGCCGGGAAACAGGAAACCGTAAGCAATGACGAACGCCAGGACCACAGCGAACAGGCTGCGCACGCCGACATTGCGGCGCAGCTGAACCGGCCAGTAGAGCGCGCCGGCTTGGCTTGAGGATGCGACCGCGCTCATGCCGCAACTTTCTGCTGTTCGGCGCCCATTGCGGCGGAAACGATGGCTTCCTCGCTCAGTGCCTCGCGCTCGAGCATGGCCACGATGCGGCCTTCGCGGACCACGCCGACACGGTCGCAAAGGTGCACCAGTTCGGGTGTGTCGGAACTGAGCAGCACGATCGCCTTGCCGGCGGCGGCGAGTTTGCGAAGCATCATGTAGATCTCACGCTTGGTCTCGACATCGACGCCGCGCGTCGGGTCGTTGAGGAGAAGCACAAGCGGCTCGTGTGGCATCCATTTCGCCAGCGCGACCTTCTGCTGGTTGCCACCTGAGAGTGCCTGTGCCGGGCGGTCGAGGTCGCCCTTGATGGCAAGCTGGGCGGCGAGACCCCTTGCCATATCGCGCTCGGCACGCCGACTGCGCAGCTTCAGCGCCGGCAGCCTTGCGAAGGCGGGCAGCATCATATTGGTGATGATGGGATGGATCAGGTGCAGGCCTTCGCGCTTGCGGTCAGCCGGGACATAAGCGAGGCCGAGCGCATTGGCGTTCGGCACGCCGCCGGGCAAACCCGAAACACCGTTTACGGTCGCGGATACCGTCCTGGCCGGGATCGCGCCGTAGAGGCCAAGCAGCAGATCTTCCTGCCCCTGCCCGACCAGGCCGCCAATGCCAAGCACCTCGCCCGTCCTGATGTCGAGATCGACGTCGCGCATCAGGCCGGCGGAAAATTTACGAACCGAGATGGCGTCGGCCGGCGATGGCGAAGGCCGCCATCGTGGAAAGAGATCGCCGGGGTCGCGGCCGACCATCAGCCGTACCAGCCCGGCGGCATCGGTTCCTTCCAGCGAGCAGTCCGCCGTGCAGGTCCCGTCCTTGAGCACGGTGACATGCTCGCACAGCGCCATCACCTCGTTCAGTCGGTGTGAGATGTAGAGAATAGCGATGCCCTCGCCCCGAAGCCTCCTCAGCAGGTCGGTGAGGATTTTTGTCTCAGTTGCCGATAGCGATGAGGTGGGTTCGTCGAGAATGAGCACGCGCGGCCGGCGGTAAAGCGCCTTGGCGATCTCCACCATCTGCCGGCGGCCGAGGGACAGGTGCCCCACCGGCGCAGACAGCGGTTCGTAAAGCCCGACAAGATCGCATGCGGCCCTGGCCCGGACGGCAAGCTCGTTGTAGTCGATCAAGCCGAACCGCTTGGGATAGGCACCGAGCCCGATGTTTTCGGCAATGGACAAGCTGGTCGTCAGGCTGAGTTCCTGCTGGACAACGGCGATCCCGGCCTGTCGCGCATTAGCGGGGGTCATGCGCGAGACCGGGCGCCCATCGACCTCGATCGCCCCGCCGTCCGGGCGCAAGGCGCCGGACAAAAGGTTGATCAGTGTCGACTTACCTGCGCCGTTCTCGCCCAGCAGTGCATGCACGCGGCCGGGCTGGAGAGCGATTGAAACGTTGCGCAGAACGGGGTTGCCGAAAAAGGACTTCGACACCCCCTGCGCGGCGAGAAGCGGAGCCGTGGTTGTCAATGCTACAACCCTTCAGGCTTATTTTTGGGCCAGCAGCTTCTTGAATAGATCCTCATCGTACGGCGAATAGATGTAACCGTCAGCCGGGAAATCCTTCGCCCGGGCGAGGTATTCGTCGATGTTGGAATTGTCGATCACCGGCAACGGGATCTTGACGAAAGCCGGCACATCCTCGCCCTCCAGTGCCTGGACGGCGGTGTAGGTGGCGAAGGCGCCGAGCCAGTTCGGCTGCATCGTCGCCCAGCTCTTCAGGCCCTTTTCCTTCCACAGTTCGAGAAACTGGCGCGCATTCTCGCCGGTGATCGGCACCTGGTCGCGGCCCTGCTTGTCGAGCGCGAGCACGGCGCCCGCCGACAACGCGCCGCCCAGCGACAGGATGCCGTCGATTTCGGGGTTGGCGAAAAGCAGGCTGGTGACGGCCTCCTGGGCGGGCGCGACATTGTAGGGCGTGTTCGTCTCGGCAAGCACCTTCACATCGGGATGGGCCTTAAGCTCGGCATCGGCGCCTTTGCGCCGGTCGTCGCTGACCGAAACGCCGGCTGGGCCATTGAGGATGAGGATCTTGCCCTTGCCGCCGATGGCGTCGATCAGGAACTTGGCCGCCTGATCGCCCCACTGTGAGGAATCGGTGTTGACCTTGGCGGTCACCTGGTCGGTATCGACGAGGCTGTCGAAGTTGATGATGGCGATGCCTTTGGCGCAGGCGTCCGCCAGCACGCGCGCCGGCGCGGTCGACGAACCAGCGATCAAGATGATGGCATCGACATCGGAATCGATCATCGACTGGATCTGCTGAATCTGGACGTTGGCGTCGCCCTGGGCATCGGTCACGACGAGTTTGTCGACCAAGCCTTGCTTCTTCAAAGTCTCGACTTCGGCTTCGATCGTGCCCTGTGTCTGCTTCATCCAGGTCGGCACTGAATAGATATTGGCCCAGCCGATCGTATATGGCGCTTTGCGATCGCCCTTGATGCATTTAGCGGCGGCGTTGGCCTGCGAACCGGCGCCGAGGCTGAGGAGGAGGCCGAGGCAAAGGGCACTGGCGGACGCGAAAAACGATGATTTCGTCATGATTGTTCCCTTCTGAAGTTATGCCTGGACGTGCGGGATCGGGACGAGAGAACCCGCCGGTTGCCGTATCGGAAACCGCCCGTTTTTCTCGTCAGGACTTTCTGCGCCTGGCTCGTTATTGTCCGATATTTCAGACAATAGGCCTGTATATCGGACAAACGGGATGCTAGACTGAGCCTTGACATCTTTCAAGCGTCTTGAGACGAGGGCCGAATGATTTTGCGCGGGTGCGGCCTACATGAGCGATGGCGTCACTGGTCTAATTGAAACGGAAGCCGGCGCCGAGCCGCGCAATGGCGAACGGCGTCGCGGGATCGACCGCGTCATCATGCTACTGGAGGCCCTTCTGCGGCACCGCGCGCCGATGCGCGTCGGCGACATCGCCAAGATGATCGGCGCGCCGCGTTCAACCACTTATGAAATCGTCAACAGCCTGCTGGAAGCCGAAATGCTCGAAAATGTCGGGACGGAAGGCTATGTCTATTTCGGAAAGGCGATGCATCTGTTCGGCTGGGCCTACTCACATCATAATGCCCATTACCGGCGCATCATCGAAACCCTGGACAGACTAGGCGCGGAGACGGGCGAGACCGTCCAACTGTGCGGCCTGCGCGGGACCAAATATGTCGTCCTTGATTGCCGGGACTCGCCTGGCCCGTTCCGGATTTCAAGCGATGTCGGCGTCGAGGTGCCGATACCGTGGACGGCGTCCGGTAGGCTGCTGCTCGGCCATATGAGCGAGCAGGAAATATGCGACTTCATTCCGCCTGGCGACTACACGCTTCCAGACGGCCGTGTCATTGCGCCAGCCGAGTTCTTCGGCGATGTCGCTCTGGCGCGCCAGCAAGGTTTCAGCGAGACCGCCGCTCTGGCCGACCGCTTCACTTGGTGCATGGCCGCGCCCATCCGCGACGGCAACGGAGCCATCAACAAGACGCTTTGTTTCGTGTTGCCCGTCGACACGCCAGAAGCGCGGCGCAGCGAATTGCTTGCCCTGTTATGCGAGCGCGCCAGTGGGTTGTCGCTCGCGGGAAGCTAGTAGAAAATCGGCGCGCGAAGGTCCGGGGTAGGCTCCGTTCGTTCAGCCGCAGCAGCGAAACCCGAAACTGGTACTCCGGTGAGTATGGCACAGGCGGCAGCGCGCTCCTGCTACCAGATCATCGGATATTCGATCGGAAAGATCGGTCGGCTTCGGCCTGGTTCAGACCTGCCTACGGAGTGTCGCCGACCATGCCTGAGAACAGCACCGAACCGCGCTGGTCGAGAAGAGAAAGCGAAGTGAAGTCCAGTATCGAGAGCCCTCCGTCGGCGATCAGGGTTTGGCCTGTGACGAACGAAGCTTCATCACTCACGAGGAACGCCACCGCCGCAGCGATTTCGGCCGGCGTTCCCATTCGGTATGTGCGAGGCGATATGAACGTCGGTTCATATGATTACGCTGGCATCAGCGGTTTGACGCGGTCGATAATGGCGGCGACCGCTTCCTTCGGGCTCTTGCGACCGAGGACAGCGAGTTGAACCTCCTCGAGAAACGTCGACTGAGCGCGAGCGGCTTCGGGAAAAGCCGGAAATGCCGGTCGCGCTTTGGCGAGCGCGGCAGCCTCGACCTTCGCCTGCGGCAGCGACCCGGCGAACGACGGCTCGGCATAGGTCGAGGTGCGGACGGGGCCATTGCCGTTGCGCGCCATGTCGAGTGTGGCGGCCTTGCTCGCTACGAAGCGGATGTAGCTCCAGGAGAGCTTCTTGTCCGTCGAATTAGCGGGAATGGCCATCGCCCAGGATTCAACGACCGGATGCATTTCGTGACCGCTGCCGAGGGTTTTGGAGCCGGGGAACTCGATCGCCTTGATCTTTCCCGGTGCGGTCGACTGTTCCTTGTTGTTGAGCTGCGCGTAGCGGGCGAAGGGCAGCACCGCGAAGGCAGCGCGCCCCTGCTGCATCCACGTCACCACGTCGTCGTTGCGCGTTGTGGCATAGCTGCGGGGCAGCGCGCCGGCCTTGAAGAGGTCGGCAAGCACGGACAGGCCTTTTTCCATCGCCTCCGGATCGGGGACCACCTTGAACTGCTTGTCGATGAAATCGCCGCCGAAGGCGCGGGCGAACATGACCGGGAAGACGGCGAGGTCACTCGCAAGGATCATGCCGACGACGGGCGTGCCGGACCTGGAGGTGAAGGTCAGCTTCTTCGCCTGCTCGACCAGCTCCTCCAGCGTATCCGGCGCCGCCGAAATGCCGGCCTCCTGAAGCAGCTCCTCGTTGTAGAAAAGCCCCTGCGTGGCATGGCGCACCGGAACGCCGACGAGCTTGCCGCCGACGGTCATCGACTGGCGCAGGCCCTCGGCGACATCGTCGAAATCCTCGATCGGCTCGGCTTCCCGGAGATCGTCTAGCGGCTCGAATAGCGAGGCGATCTGCGACGTCATGCGGTTGTCGATGACATAGCCGATGTTGAAATCGGTCTCGCTCAGGCTCGCCTCCCGGAATAGCCGGTCCTGGAGCGGATTGCTGTCGAGCGTGGTCCAGGATATCTGGGCATTGTTCTTGTCCTCCCAGGGCTTGATGACATTGCCGGCGGCGCCGGTCGTCAGGTTGGCTTGGTGGACGCGATGGCAAAGCACATTCAGCGTCTTTACCTGAGCATGGGCCAACCGACCCAAGGCACCCGTCGCGCCGGCGGCCATCGCCGTCGTCAGCAGGGCTCTGCGTGTCATGTGCAAAGGCATTGTCTTCCTCCCTTTCTCGGTGACGTCGTCACCCCTTGGTCGCGCCGGCGGTCAATCCGGCGACGAGAAACCGGTTCATCAGGACCACGAAGACGAGAACCGGCAGCAATTGGACGGTAGAGGCAGCAAAGAGGACGCCGCAGTCGACGCCATCGATCGAACTGATCATCTCCGAAAGGACCAGAGGCGCGGTCTTGGCGTGGTTGGCGGTGAAGATATAGGCGAACAGAAACTCATTCCACGCGAAGACGACTACGAAGACGGCGACGGCGAGCATGCCGGGCGCTACGAGCGGCAAGATGATCTTCACAAGGATCGTCAGCGGCCGCGCGCCGTCGAGGACGGCCGCCTCGTCGAGTTCGCGCGGTACCTGGTCAATGAACGTGCGCATCAGGAGCGTGCCGAGCGAGACGAAGAAAGTCGCGTAGAGCAGGATCAGCACCAGATGGGTGTCGTTGAGCCCGAGCCGATTGACGACCGGGAACAGTGGCAGCGTCACGACGATCGGCGGAATCAGCCGCGATCCGATCAGAAACATCACCGACCCCTCCAGGAAACGGACGCCTCGATAGCGTGAGTAGGCAAAACCGGCGAGCAGACTTGCCATGACGGCAAGCGCCGTCGCCCCGGTGGTGATGACCAGGCTGTTGACGAGCCCGTCGAAAAAGGCCGGCCAGCGCTGCCACAGGGAGGCGTAGTGCTCGAAGGTCAGTTCGAAGAAGAGCTCCGGTGGAACCGCGAAAATCTCGCGACCGGGTTTAAACGACGAGAGCACGATGAAGCCGATCGGAAACAGTGACCAGACGACGATTGCCGCAACGGCGAGCGTCTTTCCGGCACCGATGGCAAGACGCCTAGAACGCATTGGCCATGGATTCCTTGCGCAGCCGCCAGACATAGCCAGTCGCAAGCAGCAGCGAGATGACGACCATCATCCATGCCGTCGCGGCCGCCGTGCCGAACGAGTTGTAGCGGAAGCCTTCCTGATAAAGATAAACGGAAACGACCTCGGTCGTGCGTGCCGGGCCGCCCTGGGTCAGGAGCCAGACCTCGGAAAAGAGACGGAAGGCGAAGATGTAGCGGAAGAGCAGCGCGATCAGCATCGCTGGCGCCAGAAGCGGCAGCGTGATGTTGCGGAAGAGCTGGAACGCATTGGCTCCGTCGGTGCGCCCAGCCTCGTAGAGCTCCTTCGGAACCGCGAGCCGTGCCGCATAGAGGATGATGAATGTGAATGGCAGGTGCAGCCAGATCGTGAGCAGGCCGACGAGTATGAGGCCGTGAGAAGGGATGAACGTCCAGTCGAGCGTCGGCAGACCGGTGTATCGCAGCATCAGCGTGATCGGGCCGACGTCTGGATCGAACAGGAAGCGCCACATTGCGACCGCCGTCACCTCGCTGATGGCGTAGGGAGCGAGCACCACGACGAGCATGACGCGCTGGAGGGGAAGCCCGGAGGCGAAAAGCAGGGCCAGGCCAAGGCCGAGCAGCAGTTCGATATGAACCGCCACGGCGACGACAAGGACCGTGTTCCAGACCGAACCCCAAAAATAGGGATCAGTGAGGACGCGGATATAGTTATCGAAGCCAACGAAGGTTGCCGATTGGCCGAATGACGAGGCTTCGAAACTCAGCCACAGGACGAAGATCGCGGGGAGCACGATGATCCCAAGCACCAGGAGGTGCACGGGCGTCGCATAGAGGTAGGCAGGCGAAAACGCGAAGCGCCGCCTCTTGGTCTCGCCAGCCGCTTCCGCCGCCCCTTCCCCCCTATGGCCGACGGACGCCTCGGAACCAAATGCCATTGCTCCTCCCTGAGCGGTTGCGCGTCAGCCGTCCCTGGCGGCAAGTGGAACGGTGCCCTCCACCGTTGTTCTGTACATCACCCGGCGATATCCGGGATAATCGTTGATGGCGGTGTGCAGGACATGGGGATTGTTCCACATACCGAGCGTCTTCGGTTCCCAACGCAGCCTGCAGTTGAACTCGGGCCGGACAGCCCGCGCCATCAGGAAGTCGATCATCGGCTTGCTTTCTTCCTCCGTCATCCCCTTGAAATTGGTCATCACGCTGCTGACGAAGACATAGCGCCGGCCAGTCTCGGGGTGGCGACAGATCACAGGATGCTCGACGACGGCATTCTCGATCGCCTCGACATCGGCCTTGACGCCGAGCCGGCTGTGGGCCGCGTTGATGGCGAAGACCCCGCGGCCGCTATGGACGCCCGTCAGGCCTTGCAGGATCTCGACCAGCCGCGGCGAAAGCGAGTCATATGCCTTCTCGAGGCTGGAGAAGCAGGTGTCGCCGCCAACCGGCGGCACCTCCTCACCGTAGAGAATCGTAATGCCCGGTGGCTTCGGTAGCCAGGCGAGGTCCATGTGCCAGTCCTCGCCGATCACTTTGCCCGTGTCGTCCGGCTCGCGCACGAAGCGCACGATATCGTCAAAGCCGTCGATCGGCGTGTGCACCGGATTGCCGCTAAATGGTCCGAACCGGCGGGCGACCTTGTGGACGCCAGCGGCGTCAAGCTCCTGATCGCGCACGGCGAGCGCATGATATTTGTAGAGCGCGCGGCGAACGTCCTGGAAGGCATCCTCGCTCGCGCTCACCAGATCGATCCCGCGAATTTCTGCACCGAGTGCACCAGTGAAGGGGCTGACCTCGAAACGGGTGAATGCATCATCGCGCAGCACGTGATCCTCCCTAATACGCGCCTCGTCGCCATCATGGGCTGACTTACCTGCAAGTAAGTAATGTGAAAGCCAAAGGCTGTCAACTCACCTTCGCTTTGATCCACCCGATGTCTAGCCTCGATCCGAGCCCTTTCCCGCATCCTGCCAAGCGGCGCGGATGATCGCAGCGAGCGCTGCGAAGGTCCTGGCGACCTCGTCGAAGCTTCCGGTGTCCTGCGTCATCGGTGGACAGGACAGAAGGGTAATGCGCAGCATGTGCACGAGTTCGTTCCTGAGTGTGTGGGAGGAAAGCTCTCCGTCCTTCACCGCCTGGTCCACCGCATGACGCAGGCTCTGATCATAGACCCGGTTGACGCGCTCCAGGGCACGTTCCGCTGGTTCTCCGAGAACCGGGAGGTCGTGGCGAAGGCGCGAAAGCGGGCTCCACATATTGCGGGCTCCCTTCACAGCGTTGAAACGTTCGTAGAAGCGGCGCAGATCCTCGAGCTGCATATCGAGACGGTCGAAGAACCGGATATCGGGGGTCGTCCAGAAGCGCTTGATGCGGGCCTCGGCGTTGGCGGCGAAGTCCGCGATCAATTCCTCCATCAGCTGACGCTTGTTGCCGAAGTGATGATGGATGTTGGCGCGCGTCGTGCCGATTGCCGTCGCTATATCGCCGAAGCTGAAACCATCGTGGCCGCGCAGGACATAGAACTCGGCCGCGACCTCTTTGATTCTGCTGCGGGTAGAGTGCGCCTCATCACCGGGAGATCCTGAAGTGTTGGCTCTCATATCCCTTCCGAAATTCATGCCGCCGTTGGACGATCAGTATACGGGAGCGAGCTGCACCCCCCGTTTCATACATGGATATTCTTCTAGGCACGAGTGGAAGTAATTTGCGCCAGGGGCGACATTCGCGAAGCATCTTGGCGGCAGCGATTAGCTCGGTGCGGCGGGTGAGTAGATACGGGATGCGTGTATCGAACTTCAATCGGGTTCGCGCCCTTGACTAGAATTCCGGGTCAAGCAGGGCAGTCAGCTTGCCGGGGGCACGCCGCAACTCAGGCAGTGGGTAGCGGCTGCGCATCCGCTGCGCCAACCACTTCCCGCATTGTCACGATGGTGCGGAACGCCCTCACGTTCGAATTGGCGTGGAAGACTTCCCGCGCGAAGACATCGTACGCCTCCATCCCCGGAAATTGCAGGAGGAGCACGAAATCGGCTTCACCGGTGACATACCAGGCCTGACGAACCTCCGAGCGCCCGCGGAGCTTGCCGATGAAGGCGTCCAACTCGACAGCGCTCTCCCGTTCCAGGGAAACGAGCACATGGATGGTTAGCGGCAGGCCCATGGCCGCCGGACGAACGACGGCAATATCCGCCGCGATCACGCCATCCTTCCGCAGCCGGCGCAGGCGGCGCAGGACCGCACTCTGGGAAAGCCCGACCTGCTCGGCGAGACGCCGCGCCGGGATCTGGTTGTCGCGCTGAACCAGCGACAGCAGCACATGGTCGAAGCGATCGAGGGCGGCGGTTTTCGTCATTTGGACAGGCATCTATGACGAAATCAGGCAGGCGGGCAACGATAATAGGCGCCAAGCGCCATCGTTTCCGGAATAGAATTTCGCCTCATGACCACAGACACACAGCCGGGCCTTGGCCCTGATCTCATTGCGGCGCTGTTACAGCGCCTGTCGCCGTTTTATGCACCGACACCGCTGCTCGACCTGCCAAACCTGGCTGCGAGCCTGGATGTGACCCAGGTGCTTGCCAAGAACGAGGGCCACCGTGCCCTGGGCAGCTTCAAGTCCCTCGGCGGCACCTATGCCGGTCTGTGCGCTCTCGCTCGCGCTACCGGGATGGATATCGATGAACTGCTCGATCCAGAGCGGGCCCAGACGCCGCTGCCGGCGCTAATCACGGCCAGCGCCGGCAATCACGGACTTGCCGTCGCCGCGGCGGCGAAGTTTGCCGGCGGGAGGGCAAGGATATACCTCCATACGGGCGTTCCTGCGGCCCGGGTGCGGCGTATCGAGTCCCAAGGCGCCGAAATCGTGTGGGTCGACGGCACCTATGACGATGCCGTCGATCGGGCCTCTGCGGCAGCCCGCGCCGGGGAAGGCATTTTGGTGGCCGATACCTCGAGCGACCCGGATGATCCAGCGGTCGCTGATGTCGTCGCTGGCTATGGCGTGATTGCCGCGGAAATCCGTCGCCAAGTCGACGAGATTGGCCATCTGAGGCCAACCCACCTTTTCGTGCAGGCCGGTGTCGGTGGACTTGCCGCCGCCCTGACGACTGGGCTGAAGGACTGGCTGATGCCTCCGGCCATGATCGTCGTGGTAGAACCAGAGGCCGCAGCCTGCGTCGCGGCCGCGCTGTCGCAAGCACGCTCAGTTCGGATATCCGGCGATCTCAAGACGTCGGCAGACATGCTCGCCTGTGGCGAAGCAGCAGCATCGGCGCTCGACGTACTGCGCCAAGGCAACGCTCGGGTCATAACCGTGTCCGAAGCGGCGCTTGCCGACGCGAAGAGCCGGCTTCGTGAGGCAAACGGTCCAGACACAACCCCGTCGGGTGCCGCCGGCCTCGCCGGCCTCGCCACCGCCGTCGCGGCTTACGGCCTGTCGCAGGAGCTTGCGCTCGACGAATCGAGCCGGGTGCTGATCATCGTGACCGAGGCCGAACTGGAGAAGGACGCATGACGATGGCACCGGACCCGGGATCATTGAACGGAAGAGCGGCTGGGCCGCGGACTGCTCGATATGCCCGCCAGACCCAGCGCAGAACGGGTCCATGAAACTCATCTACCAGACCCACTCCCCCTACGCGCGCAAGGTTCTGGTCTTTGCCCACGAGTCGGGCCTTGCCGGACGTCTGCGCGTCATTCATCAGGAGACGAGCCCCATCAATCGCAACGATGATGTGTTTGCGATCAATCCGCTTGGCAAGGTGCCCGTTCTCGTTGTCGACGACGGCTATGCGATCTTCGATTCGGGCGTAATCTGCGACTATCTCGACAACCTCGAAAGCAGTCGTCGGCTCATCCCCGAAACAGGGCGGGCCAAATGGTCCGCCCTGCGCCTCCAGGCGCTTGCCGGCGGCATGTGCGACGCAGGCATTTCCATTCGGTGGGAAAACGAGCGCCGCCCTGAACATCTGCGTTATCCCGCCTTGGGTGCAGGCATGACGATGAAGCTTATCGAATCCTATGACTTCGTGGAAAGCGAGGTCGAATTCGACGCGCCGCTCCATGTCGGCCACATCGCGCTCGCCACTTGTCTAAGCTGGCTGGAATTCCGCGGACTGCCCGACTTCCTGCAGGGAAGGCCACGACTGGCACAATGGTATAGCTCCTTCGTGGAACGCCCTTCAATGCGTGCCACGCCCTACGGCGGCGACACGCGAGATTGATATCGATCGCCAGGCTTTCGAGTTCCAGCATGTGTCCCTCATCAGCCAGGCATTCTCGCGGCCATTTGCTGGTCGGCCTCGATAATAGAGCGCGAAACCGGTAATCTTGCCCGGGCTCGCGACCACGGCCGGCAGCTTCTGACGCAGGATTGCGCCGAAGTCGTTCAGGATTTCCTGTGCTGAAACCGGAGCAAAGCCGCCAGCCGAGAGCATCAAAATTCCTGCGACCAAGCCAATGCACAGTCGCTTCCTGGAAATGTAAGAAATGATTGGTTCTCCCGCCCGACCGCCCTGGCGCTGCCGCGCGACTTGTCCCAGGCGCAAGAACTGACATTCACGCCGATTGTTTCACCGGTTCGAAAAAATGTTGATGGCGGGCGGAACTGCGAGGATGTGGCGTTGCGGAGCCATTGAAATTTGGTCGAAACTCTCCAAAATTTTCAGCTGGTGGAAATCGCGACAGCCACCACAGACGACGTCAACAGAGGAGACTATTCAAAGCGGAGGACTATCGATGGAAGGAGCCATTTCGACGAGTTTTCCCCCAATCGGGCCCGAGGGCCCTGATGTTTTTCTTGACCGGTTGCTCCATCCGGCACGGCATTTCGAGCGACCTGAGAACGTGCTGACCGACGTGACGCTGGACTTCCAGGAGAAGCGTGCAATCCTTTCGTCATGGGCATCGGATGCCTGTGCAGTGGAATCGGTGCCGGCGCTGCGCATGCCGCCGGGCGCAACCGAACCGGTCAGCTTCGATGCCATCATGGACGCGTTGCGCCAATTGGATCAATTGGAGAAGCTTCCCGGCGCCGGTCGCGGTCGTGAAATCACCGGTTTTACAGCATCCGTCGATCGACTTTGAGTTGAACGCGGCCACTCTCTGTATCCGAGGCATCCGCCCGCCGGCGAGGAACTCCCCGGCGGGCGAGGACTGGCGCGTTCTCTCCGCGTCCATTCATGTAGGGTTCCATAGGTCCGGCTCTCGCCTGAGTGTTGAACCCTTGCGATGCGGAAAAGCGGCCGCATGCCGGCGCAGATGTTGTCTGGATGTTGGCATTGCTGCAGAGCAGCGACCGCCGCCGTGTCGCAGGTGCTTGCCTGCGAGTGCAATGCGGCCGTCAGCCATGATTTCAACGACGTTTTGAAGGGGGTCTATCCGGCGGAGGAAAACGGCATGCCGGGCATGCCGCGCAGGAAAGGACAATGCAGACCCAGTATCGTCGCCGGCTGGTCTGGGCTTCCCACTTTTTTGCGCCGTACCTGGCCTGCACCGATGCCGCGCGGGCTTGGCGACCTATATCCGGTTCCCTGTGGAGGCCGCCATGGACATGAGCAACAGAAAGACGCGGTTCAATATCTGGTACTGGGTCGCGGCGTTCGTGGGCGTGATGGTCGTCCAGTATATCTATGCCACGACGCAGCACGTCGCCGAGATACCATACAGCCAGTTCGAGACCTTGCTGAACGCCGGCAAAATCGCCGAGGTGCAGGTTTCGGACCGCTTCATCCAGGGCCGCTTCAAGGAGCCGCAAGATGGCAGGCCGCTATTCATCACCACACGCGTCGAGCCGAACCTCGCCCGTGACCTGCAGGAGCACGGTGTCACTGTGACCGGCCAGGTCGAAAGCACCTTCCTGAGCGACCTGCTTTCCTGGGTTGTGCCGGTGCTCGTCTTCTTTGGCCTGTGGATGCTGCTTCTAAGACGCATGGACGGCGGCGTCGGAGGTTTGATGCAAATTGGCAGGAGCAAGGCCAGGGTCTATGTCGAAGCCAATACCGGCGTGACGTTCGACGATGTGGCGGGGGTCGATGAAGCCAAGGCCGAGCTGCAGGAGATTGTGGATTTTCTCAAGAACCCGGGCGAATACGGCCGCCTCGGAGGCCGCATGCCCAAAGGCGTGCTGCTGGTCGGACCGCCGGGCACGGGCAAGACTCTGCTCGCCAAGGCCGTCGCCGGCGAAGCCAAGGTCCCGTTCTTCTCGATCTCCGGTTCGGAGTTCGTCGAGATGTTCGTGGGGGTCGGGGCCGCGCGCGTGCGCGATCTTTTCGAGCAGGCGCGGTCCAAGGCTCCCGCAATCATATTCATCGACGAGCTCGACGCTCTTGGCCGCGCCCGCGGGACCATGGTCGGCGGCCACGACGAAAAGGAGCAGACGCTCAACCAGCTTCTGGTCGAACTCGACGGTTTCGATCCACAGATCGGCGTCGTGCTGCTGGCCGCGACGAACCGTCCTGAGATCCTTGATCCGGCACTTCTGCGCGCCGGCCGTTTCGACCGCCAGGTATTGGTCGACCGGCCCGACAAGCAGGGTCGCATCAAGATCCTGCAGGTTCACATGAGCAAGGCCAAGCTGGCGACGGATGTCGACGCGGAAAAAGTGGCGGCGCTGACGCCCGGTTTCACCGGTGCTGACCTGGCCAATCTCGTGAACGAGGCGACGTTGCTCGCCACGCGCCGCAAGGCGGATGCGGTAATGATGGGAGATTTCAACAATGCGGTGGAGCGCATCGTCGCGGGACTGGAGAAACGCAACCGGCTCCTGAACCCGAAGGAGCGCGAGATCGTCGCCTACCATGAAATGGGTCATGCGCTGGTAGCCATGGCGCTGCCTGGCGTCGACCCGGTGCACAAGGTGTCGATCATACCACGCGGCGTCGGCGCGCTCGGCTACACTATCCAGCGTCCGACCGAGGATCGCTTCCTGATGACACGCGAGGAGCTGGACAACAAAATGGCAGTGCTGCTCGGCGGCAGGGCGGCCGAATGGATCGTATTCGGCCATCTGTCCACCGGAGCCGCCGATGATCTCGCCAAGGTAACCGACATAGCGCGCGCCATGGTGACGCGTTACGGCATGTCGGCAAAACTCGGGCACGTGGCGCTGGAAAAGGACCCACGCTCCTTCCTGAGCCCCAACCCGCTCGCGGGCGGACCGCGCGAGCACGATTACGGCGAAGCCGCCGCCGATGCCATCGACGCGGAAGTGCGCGACATTGTGGAGGCCGCGTTCGAACGAACCGTCAGCCTGCTCACCGAGCGGCGCGACGTGCTGGAAAGGGCGGCACGCAGGCTGCTCGAGACCGAGACGCTCGATGAGACTGACCTTGCGGCGCTGGTCGGAGACGTCTCGACGGCGGATCATGCTGCGCAGTATAGTTCCAGTCCGTCTTCGCATAAGAAGAAGGCTGTGCTGCAGCCGGCCAGGACCGCGGCTGCAATCCCCACGCGCGGATCGGGGAAATTTCGGACGCAATAATGATGTTTCGGACTGCTCCCGCCGGCATAGATCGCTCGTGGAAAGCCGTGCCGCACGCTACGACGGTGACACGCAAGATCGACATTGATCTCTAGGCTTTCGAAATCCAGTATGTGTCGGTCACCAACCAAGCGTTCTCGATGCCATTTTTCGGTCGCCCTCGGTGATATTGCGCGAGACGGGTGACCTTGCCTCGCGCAGCCTTGAGGGCGACCATCAAGGCCTTTTCTTCGTCAGTGCGCCTGGCTCCGCTGCAGGGGTAAAATCCGCATGGCACAAGTGATCGTACGGGAAACGTATCGCCAGCCCTTTCCAGAAGCATCATGAAACCTCGTCGGTCTTCACCCGTGAACGGCAATGCCATCCGGCCAGCGTCGGACAAATTTGAAAGCCACCGTTCCGGCACGTGCGTCACTCCGGCAAAGGCGATCACGACATCGAGGTCTGGCAGATCAATTGCCTGCGTTGCATCACCGCACGTCGCTTCGACATGCGCATATTGAGCAAGATTGCCTTGCGCGCGACGAGCTAGTTGTTCGTCGATCTCATATGCAATCACGCGTCCTTCAGAACCCGTCAGTTCAGCGAGGATGGCGGTGAAATAGCCGACACCGGCGCCCACCTGAAGGACGGTCTGGCCGGGAGTGATGTTCAGATGGTCGAAAACCAATGCCCAAAGCGACGGCAAGCCGCTGTTCAGTCCGCGTTTTTCGTCAAGCAAGACCAGAACGTCGTGGTAGATCTCATGAAGTGCGGCTGAAGGGCTGGTATGGACCGCCCCGATTTGCAGTCTCGAATGGATACGCCATGGCCCGTCGCCAAGGTAGTGTTCGCGCGGAACCCTTGCAAAGGCCTCGATGACCGCAGGATTGTGCAAGACAGGTGATGCGACACGCAGGTCTTCGGCAAACCACCGGCGCGCTACACTAGCATCGATTTCTGTTGGCATAGAGTATCGGCTCCCGGATTGCGCGTACTCCATCATGCTCTCAGAAAACCGAGTGGCGGCAAAGGGCGCCTATCCTCGTATGGACGGGGCGACGCGCGCTGTCCGTTTGCGACCGAGCGCGGTCTCGCCGAGCGCCTTCCGCGAGACTGTAAACCGTGGCGATATGGAAGAACACTCTGCCCGACGATCACATCGTCCGGCTGGCGAGCAGCCTTGTGAGCCAATCCGGATCCATTTCCGGCACGGAGGACAGAAGCCGTTCGGTATAGGGGGCATGCGGCGGCGTGAGAATTTCGCTCTTTAATCCCTGCTCAACGACTTTACCCTGGTGCATGACCACAATTTCGTCGGCGATCGCCCGCACGGTGGCAATGTCATGGGTGATGAAAATGTAGGTCATGCCGAGCTCGCGCTGAAGCCGGATCAAGAGCTTCAGGATTTCCTCTTGCACAATCTGGTCGAGCGCGGACGTGATTTCGTCGCAGATTATCAGCTCCGGATCGGCGGCCAACGCCCGGGCGATGCAAACGCGCTGCTTCTGGCCTCCCGACAGTTCGGCCGGCAGACGATCCAGGTAAGTTTCGCTCATCTCGACCATGTGCATGAGTTCGCCGATCCGCCGATCCCGTTGTGCACCCTTGAGGCCAAGGTAGAATTCAAGCGGACGAGCTATAACTTCTTCGACTGTCTGGCGCGGATTTAGGGCGTTGTCGGGCATTTGATAAATCATCTGTATGCGTCGCAGGATCTCTTTTGGGCGCAACTTCACGGTCTTGGAAAGGGCCGGGCCGGCAAAGGAAATCGACCCCGAAAGCGGGGGCAGCAGGCCGGTAACGACGCGAGCGAGCGTCGATTTCCCGGAACCGGACTCGCCGACCACAGCCACTGTTCTTCCGCGTGGAACTTTGATCGAGACATCCTGGAGCACCTTAACCGCCCGGCCGTAGGCCGCGGTGACGTTGTCTATCGTAAGCAAATATTCATCGGCCGGAACTTCGGGCTTGGCGAGCTTGCGCACGGCCCAGAGCGTCTTGGTATATTCCTGGGTGGGCGAGGCGAGCATCTGGCGCGTTTCTGCCTCCTCCACGGTTAGTCCATGGCGCAAAACCATGATGCGGTCCGCCATTTGCGCCACCACCGCCAGATCATGCGTCACATAGATTGCAGCGGTGTTGAACTCCTCCACGATGTTGCGAATGGAGGCGAGAACTTCGACCTGCGTTGTCACATCGAGCGCCGTCGTTGGCTCGTCGAAGACGATGAGGTCCGGACGGCAAGCCATCGCCATCGCGGTCATCGCCCGTTGCAATTGTCCGCCGGAAACCTGGTGAGGATAGCGAAAGCCAATGGTCTCCGGATCTGGAAGCTGAAGACGCCGATAAAGATCGACCGCACTCCGGTTCGCTTTCTCTCGGCTGGCAATCCCATGCGCCACCACGGTTTCGACAGTCTGATCGAGGAGTCGGTGGGCCGGATTGAAAGAGGCCGCCGCGCTTTGCGCGACATAGGCGATACGGGAGCCTCTGAGGCGACGCCGCCCTGTTTCGCTTAGTGCCAGAAGATTGATCCCGTCGAACAGGATCGAGCCCTGTGTAATACGGCAGCCCGGCTTGGCGTAACCCATCGCCGCGAGGCCAATGGTGGATTTGCCGGCGCCTGACTCGCCGATCAGGCCAAGAACGTCCCCCCGCTTCAGCGCCAGATCGACCCCGCGGACAATGGGATACCACCGCTCGTCCGAGAAACCCTCCACATGCAGATTGCGGATCTGAAGCAGATCCTTGCCTTTTTCGCGCAATCCGGGAGCGCTATTTTTCATCCCGCAACCCGCTCGTTGCATGCAGGAACCAGTCCACGACGAAATTCACAGAGACCGTGAGGAGGGCAATCGCGCCGGCCGGCAGCAGCGGCGTGACATCGCCGTAGGTGATCAGGGTCGCATTCTCGCGCACCATCGATCCCCAATCGGCGGTCGGTGGCTGAATACCGACCCCCAGGAAGGACAGTGCCGCGATCGTGAGGAATACGAAGCAAAATCGCAAGCCGAACTCCGCGACCAGCGGCGGCATCACGTTGGGAAGGATTTCCTTGGCGATGATCCATTTCGGGCCTTCGCCGCGCAATCGCGCCACTTCGACATAGTCCATTACCGCCACGTTAAGCCCGACGGCGCGTGCGAGCCGAAAGACACGGGTAGAATCGAGCAGCGCAATGATGATTATCAGGCTTGTGATCGACGAGCCGAAGATCGAAAGCAGCACCAGGGCGAAGATAAGGCTTGGGATCGACATCAAGACGTCCACCGCACGCGACAGTATCTGGTCGAGCCATCCTCTATACAACGCGGCAAGAAGGCCTAGCGAGACGCCGACTGCGAAGGACAGCAATGTAGTCGCGACGGCTATACCGATGGTGTTGCGCGCACCGTAAATCAAGCGTGTGAGCATGTCGCGGCCGAGCTGGTCGGTTCCCAGTTTGAACTGCTGGCTCCACGGTGCGAAGGCCTCGCTGAAGACCTGTGTTTCGCCGTATGGGGCGATCCAGTGCGCGAAGACCGCAACGACGACATAGCCAATGATCACGAGGATGCCGAACCAGGCACTGAAGGGTGCCTTCTTCAGCGCCGTTTTGGCCCGGGTGGCGCGCGAGCGCCTCAGCCTGTGAACCTGCGCGATGGGTTCGTAGCTGGTCATCGTGGATGCAAGAGCCTGGGATTGGTGGCGATGGAAATGATGTCGGCGGTCAGATTAAGGAGGATATAGGTCGCCGCGAAAATCAAGGCGCAAGCCTGGACAACCGGAACATCCCTTGATTTGACCGCGTCGACCATCAGCTGACCGATGCCGGGATAGACGAACACCACTTCGACGACGACCACCCCGACCACGAGATAAGCAAGATTGAAGGCCACCACCGTGACGATCGGAGCCCATGCGTTGGGCAAGGCATGCCTGAGTACGATGGCCATCGGCGAGACTCCTTTGAGACGCGCCATGTCGATATAGGGGCTTGCAAGCATGTTGATGATCGCCGCTCGTGTCATGCGCATCATGTGTGCGACGATGACGAGCGTAAGCGTGGTCGCCGGCAAGGCTACTCTCCAGACCTGATCCCAGAACGGCGTCTGGTCGTTTACGTTCGACAATGTCGGGAACTTGGGAACTGCGTTAAGTATCCAGTTCAGTGACACTGCAAGCCAGTGCGGCAGGGATTGTGCGAACTCGGAGCCGATGAATGTGTCGCGCGAGATGACCAGATAGGCAAGCATATAGGCGACGAAGAATTCCGGGAACGAAATGGTTGTCAGCGTCACTGCGTTCACCAGCCGGTCGAACCAGCCATTGCGGTAGAGCGCAGCGAGGATGCCCAGTCCCAGGGCGAGCGGAACTGCGATCAGCGCGGTCATCGATGCGAGGAACATCGTATTGTAAAGGCGCGGCGCGATGATCTCGGCGACGGTGCGCCGATATCCGGTGCGGCTTGCGAACGAAGAGCCGAAATCTCCATGGAGCATCTGCCCGACCCAGACGAAATAACGCTCGACAGGCGGACGGTCGATGCCAATTTCTCGCTGGAAGGCGGCGACCGTTTCGGGTGTCGCGGATTGTCCGAGCATCGCCTTGGCGAAGTCGCCCGGCAGCATTGCAATCGCAGAGAAGATAATGATGGAGACGATGAACAGCGTGACCAGGCCGAGGCCAAGGCGCTGCAGAACCGTTCTTGCGACCGGGTTCATTTGCTCGCGTTTCCCGTTGCCCTCGCTGCCCTGCCGGCAGGGCACGCGGCTGCAAGCCGAAGCCCAGTAGCCATCGCGGGTCCGGCCCGCTCTCTCACGCAGTGGCGATCCACCAGCGTTCGGCCATCTTCAGTCCGTCGTTCTCCCAGTTCGGCGCCACTTCGCCATGTGCGAGCTTATTGGATTTGGCGCTGACGAAGTTGTTGAAGACCAGCACGATGCTGCCGCCATCATCATGCGTCAGTTGCTGCATCTCGGCATACATTGCCGCCCGCTTGGCCTCATCCGTCTCGGCGCGCGCCTGGACAAGCAACTCGTTGAAGCGGGGATTTTTCCAGAACGACTCATTCCAGCTGGAATCGGCGGCGAAGGCTTGCGTGAACATCCAGTCGGCCGTGGCCCGACCACTCCAATAGGAAGCGCACCAAGGTTTCTTGAGCCAGACATTGTCCCAATAGGCGTCCTCGGCCTCGCGCACGACGTTTACGTCGATACCGCACTGGGCTGCCGTCTCGCGGATCAGCGCAGCCGCGTCCACCGCGCCTGCAAAAGCGGCATCGGCGACCGAGAGGTCCACCTTCAGTTTCTCCATTCCAGCCTTTTTCAGATAATGCTTGGCTTTCTCCGGATCGAAACTGTGCTGCGGCTGCGGATTGGTGGCGAATTTAATCGCCGGCGCGATCGGGTTGTCATTGGCCACAGTGGCGTGACCGAGAAAGATCTTATCGACGATCTCCTGACGGTTGATCGCCCACTTTAAGGCCATCCGGACATCCGGATTATCGAACGGCGTCATCGTGACGTTCACGGGCAAGGTATAATGGCCATAGCCGGTGACCTCGACGATCTCCACCTTGGGGTTGCGTTTCAACATGCCGAGGGTCTTGAGGTCGGCGCGGCCGATATAGTCCACCTCCCCTGTCGATAGCGCGGCCATGCGAGCGGCGAGATCGGTGATGGCGATGAACTCCACCTCGTCGAGATAGGGTTTGCCGTTCTTGAAGTAGTTCGGATTGCGCTTGAGTTTGGCCGAAACGCCGGGCTGGAAATTCTCAAGCACGAAAGCACCGGTGCGAACGCCTGATCCCCAATCCGCCTTGCCGTCCTTGGCCGGCATGATGACCAGATGGTAGTCACTCATGATGTAGGGGAAGTCGGCGTTGCCGCTTTTCAGCGTGAAGACAACCGTTTCGGGGCCATCCGCCTTAATGCTGGCGACGGGCTCAAGCAGCGGCTTCGCCGCCGACTTAGTTTCGTCGCCCATATGATAGCGAAGCGAAGTCACGACATCGTCCGCCGTCACATTCTTGCCGTTGTGGAAGGTTGCGCCCTTGCGAAGCTTGAAGACCCAGGTTTTGGCGCCATCGGACGATTCAAAGCTCTCGGCAAGGTCCGGTTGGACGTTGCCTTTGGCGTCGACCTCGGTGAGGCTGTTGGACATCGAGCCCGAGAACGCTGTCTGTGTGAAGGTGTCCGGGTAGCCGGCCGGATCGATCGAATCCGTCGTCGCGCCATGTGCCATTCCGAGCTTGGCGAAGCCGCCCTGCAGCGGTTCGGCGCGGGCCGTGCTGACGAAGAGCTTATCCGCAGCGGTGACCGTCAGCCCAGCGGCCAGCCCAAGATTAATGAAATCGCGACGGGAAATCTTGCCGCGACCGATCAGGCTTTGAGCGATAGCAAGCTTGTATCCAGATTCTGACATTTGACTCTCCCATTGCGGATTTTCCGCGTTCTTGTTCGTCACGCACCCTGTGAAGAAATCTGCCCGTTAGCCGCGATCATCATTTCTGCTACTCTTCGAATCCGTACCTCAATCAGGCCGTCACATAGATGCTGCCCGCCTCGACCGTTACTGGAAATGTGCGCGCACGAACGGACGGATCGACCAGGGCCGCGCCTGATTTGATGTCAAATTCCCAGCCATGCCAGGCGCAGCGCACGATCTCGTTTTGGCGGTGATAGATGAACTGCGCCTCTTCGACCGGTGCAGTTGTTCCACATTGCGGCCCCTCGCAAAGGGGAGCGCCGCGGTGCGGACAAACATTCAGCAGCGCGTGGAATGAATCTCCGATGCGAAAAACGCCGACCGAAAGGCTGCGGATCTTGGCGATGAAGGGAGATCCGGTTTCGATCTCGTCGACTCTACAGATGTATGTCTTCTCGGGCATCGTCTGCTTCCTCAGGCAGCATTCGCCGCTTGCGCGCGCGGGATGCGCTTGTAAACCTCCAGCGCATTCAGCCCCATGATCTTGCTCTTCCAGGCAGGAGGGATTTGCAGCGTGTTGGCATCGTCATAGTCCCAATGCGGATAGTCGGAGGCAAACATCAGCGTATTTTCGCCGTCCATCGCCTCGAGAGTGGACCAGAGATGCTGAATATTTGCGGGCTGCTCCAGCGGCTGCGTGGAAAAGCGGATATTTCGCCGGCAATATTCGGACGGCAGCATTTTCAGCCATGGCGTCTCTTTGCGTAGGGCTTTGTAGTCGGCGTCCAGGCGCCACAATACCGATGGCACCCAGGCGACGCCGCATTCGATGACCACGAAGTAGAGGTCCGGCCATTTTTCGAAGACGCCATGCGCAATCATGCTTGCGACATGCGAAATGGCCGACATGTGCAGGATGGCATGGGTCTCCCAGAAGAATGTCGTCGGGGCCGGAGCAATCGCGGTCGAATTCACGCCACCATGGCCGCCCAGATGAATGGCAAAGGGCAGCCCCACCTCGGCGCAAGCCTCATAAACTGGATGGTAAAACGGATCGCCATAGGGCTTGACGGAGCCTTGCGAAGCGAGAACCTGAACCATGCGCGGGTGATTGCCCAGACGGCGTATCTCGGCGGCCGCGAGCTTCGGATCCTGTGGCGCGACGATGATCGAGCCCATGAAGCGATCGTCCTTCGGCAGCCATTGGTCGATCTGATAGTCATTGTAGGCGCTGACGAGGGCGCTGGCATAATAGGGATTGGCGAGGGTGGAAGCCTCGATCGGCTCATCGCCGGTCAGGATCGCCACATCGACCTTGTACTTGTCGAGGTGTTTTTCCTTCATGATGAGATAGTTGTCGGCTTCTGTTTTCGGACGGACGTCCTTGCGTGAGAAGTCCTGCGGATGAAACCAGGGACGATGGCCATGCGGGAAGGCGCCAACGGGACCTGTCTTCTCGCCTTCAACGAACATGTCCTTCCATAGGCCGGAAAGGTAAGGCTCCAATACAGTCGCGCTCGACCAGTAATTGTGACAATCGCAGTCGACTATGAACACGTTGCTCAGCTCCGTAGCTTCAGCCTGGACGATCTGCCGGCCGATTTCACCGCGTGCAGCTTCCGCCTTGAGTATTGTTTGATCAAGCTTATGATCCTGCGCAATATGATCGACTTTTTCGATCGGAGGTCATGTGCAGCTAGATCACATCGAAACCTTTCTCGACATCATCGAGTCGCGAAATTTCAATCGTACCGCCGACCGGCTGGGGTTGACCCAGTCGACGATCAGCACCCGCATCAAGAATCTGGAGAGCGCGATCGGGTCCGAGCTCTTTCTGCGCGGGCGCGCCGGCGCTGAGCCGACAGCCGCCGGGCGGCGGTTCGAAGCCTATGCCAGATCCTTGCTGTCGACGTGGTCGCAAGCTCGACACGATGTGCGAGCGTTCAACCGTTTCGAGGGCACGTTGCGCATCGCCGCACAGGTGGGGATGACCCGTTCGGTCCTGCCGGGATGGGTCGAGACACTGTGCCAGGCGCTTCCAAAATCCTCGATCCATGTCGAGTCGGACTATTCGAACCAGATGGTCAGCGACCTAAGCATGGGAAATCTCGATATTGCCGTGCTTTATGCGCCTCGCTACCTGCCTGAGATCGCCTACGAGCATCTGATGGTCGAGGAATATGTGATGGTTTCGACGGCTGCCAGAACGCTGTCTGATGTCGACCCTGAAACCTACATTCGCCCAGGCTACACCGCGGTGCTGGAAAAGACGCACGCAGAGCTGCTGGCCGAGCTTGCGATCTGTCGGCTTTCGACGGGATCGGAAACTCTGGCGGAGATCATGCTGCGACGAACGGGCGGCACCTGCTACATGCGCAGCGACGATGCGCGCCGGTTCACGGCCGAGCTCCCATCGTTCCTCGTCGAGGGAGCGCCGACGCTGCACCAGCCAGTCCACACCGCGATCCTTGCGCGCCGCAAACACGAACCCATTATTCGCAAGGGCATCCGAGCTCTCCAGGTGGCTGTAATGTCCCTGGAAGTGTAATCGAAATTGCCGATCATAACGGCAGGATTGCGCGGCTGTTCAGCGGGGTTTGAAGTGGCATCTTGGCTCCACTTCAAACCCGAGTTGAATGATGAATGCTTACGCGGCCTTTGCAGCCTCCGGCTTCGCCCCAACAAAGCTTCACCGGGAGTGGGCACAGACCACGCCGCAGCTTGTGCTCTGCCGACGCGTGATCGACGAGACGCACGATGTGAAAACATTCGTTCTCACACCCGCTTCAGATCGGATGTTCTGCTTCAGCGCTGGCCAATATGTTGTGGTGCACCTGAGGATCGAGGGGGCCGCGGTGACACGCTCCTACTCTGTTTCATCACCGCCGACGCGACCGCTCGACCTGCAGATCACCGTGAAACGGACGCCGGGCGGGCTCGTTTCGAATTGGCTCCATGACAATTTGAAGCCGGGCGATGGGATCGAGATCGAAGGGCCGCTCGGCTCGTTCAATCTCGACGATCTGCCGCATGCAAAGTCCCTCTTCCTTTCAGGTGGCAGCGGGATCACTCCCGTCATGTCGATGCTGCGGGCATTTACCGACCGCGCAGCAAACCAGGATATCCACTTCATTCATAGTGCGAGAACGCCGGACGACATCATTTTTCGGCTCGAACTGGACGCACTTGCCGCTCGCTTTCCCAATGTTCATGTGACTTGCATTTGCAGTCATGGAGACCCGGCCTGGACGGGTCCAACCGGGCGAATTAACAGTGAGATGCTCCTGACCTTGGTTCCCGATCTCCATAGCCGCACGATTTTTGCCTGTGGGCCGGAGTCCTACATGAAGGCTGCACGCAGCTGCCTCGATGCAATCGGGCTCGCCCTTTCACAGTATCATGAGGAGAGCTTCGGGGGCGGCAACATTTCGCGTTCGCTATCGGATTCAAAGGTTTCGTCTTCGGTCCGCTTCGCCCGCTCCGGCCTTGCATATCACTGCGCGCCCGGAGAGACCCTGCTGGAAGCGGCGCGCCAATGTGGCGTCTATGTCCCAACCGCTTGCCAGCAGGGAGTTTGCGGTACGTGCCGGATCGCCAAGCTGTCTGGCGAAGTCGTCATGGATGACCTAGGCGGACTGACGTTGGAGGACAAATCGGCAGGCTACATCCTGGCGTGCTGCAGCCGCCCACAAGGCGACATTTTGCTTGATCTATAATTGTACCCATCGCGGAACGAAATCGGGCAGCCTTTGCGTTCAACGACCAAGCCATACTACTGCGACAGCAAGTGATTAGGTTTCGGAACCCGGATGGGCTCGCCCGATTTCTGGCGCAGCTCACGCTGGGCATCGCAAGCGACAAAAGTCCTACCCAGCAATACGCTTGAGCTATTATTCAGCCGCTGCATGGGATCGACCTCGACACAAAGAGGCGCGGCAATTCGGCTCCAGCTACACCGTCGCGGCCGGATCAGGGGCGTTGCGGTTGAGATGAACCGCAATCGAATTACGGTTCACCAGGCGAGCCGCGAGGACACGGTGTTCAAACGGTGCGGTGTCGCCAGCCAGCCTCTTCAAGAGAAGCTCGGCTGCCGTCGCCCCGATCAGATGCGCCGGCTGCGCGATGGCTGTGATACCTTGGGCCACGAACTGCATCCAGTCGAGATCGTCGAAGCAAAGCAGCGAAACCTCTCCCGGAATCGCAAGCTTCAGTGCGGATGTCGCCTCCAGAACGCCTGTCGACATCACACCGTCGGCGGTAAACAGGGCGGACGGCGCATTGCGCATTGTCAGCAGATCGAGTGCCTCCTTTCGGGCTGCCTCGCTGGAATAGACCGCCACGCGGCGGATCAACTGTGGATCCGGCGAAATGCCCGCAGCGCGATGGGCTTCGAGATAACCCAACAACCGTTGCCAGCTTGGATGATGGTAGCGAACGTCGGAGCTGGAGAGATCAGCGTTTGTCACAAAGGAACCAACATCATCGCGTTGGTCCGGCCCGAGTTCCGCCAATATTCCGATGCGGCTGTGTCCGGCGGCGATGATCGCCGCTATGCTGCTACGCGTTACAGAAACGTTATCGACCACGACCGAATCGGTTTCCATGCCCGCCACGATGCGGTCGAACTGCACGACGGGACAGCCGGCCGCGACTGCGTCACGAAGATGATCCGGCTTGTCCAAGAAGGTCGATGAGACGACTAAACCATCGACCTGCTTTTCCAACAGCAGCTGCACCGCCTCTCGCTCGAGTTCGGCATTTTCGTCACTATTCGTAACGATAACCCCGAAGCCGCCACGGCGCGCGACGTCCCCTATTCCGCGCAGCACGCTTGCATAGAATGGGCTTTCGATGTCGCCTACGACAACGCCGATAGTCTGGGTCTTACCGGTGATCAGGCCTTTGGCCAGGCGATTGGGCCGATAACCCAGCGCAGATGCCGCGGCGCGCACCTTCTCCTGGACCTCAGGGCTGCTGTACCCGTAGTCACCAAGCACGCGCCCAGCCGTGGCAGAGCTCACTCCAGCCCGGCGAGCGACTTCGATGATAGTTGCGTTTTTGGATCTTTGAGTCACCCAGCAAGTCCCGCCGACCATGCAACGTCGTGGCGACGAACTAGCGGCAGTTAGGCACGCCCCGCAAGGCCGAACACCGCAGAACCCGCCGCTGCGCACACCATTTGAATTACAGCACCTCCGACAGAAAGCGTCGAAGACGCGGGCTCTGCGGATTGTCGAATAGGTCTTCTGGCCGGCCTGCCTCGACGATCCGCCCCTCGTCCATGAACACGACCTGGTTCGCGACCTTGCGAGCGAAATTCATCTCGTGTGTAACGACCACCATCGTCATCCCGCCCCGCCCGAGGTCGGCCATCAAGTTCAGGACACCTTTGACCAATTCTGGATCGAGGGCGCTGGTGACTTCGTCGAACAGCATAATTTCGGGTTCGAGGGCGAGCGCACGCGCGATGGCCACCCGCTGCTGTTGCCCGCCCGAGAGATTGGCCGGCCGATGGTCCTTGCGCTCCAGCAGTCCGACTTCATCTAGCCTCGCCAAGGCCGCGTCATTAGCCTCCTCGCGCGACATGCGTTTAACTTTGCGCAGCGCCAAGGTGATGTTTGCGAGCGCGCTACGGTCGGGGAACAGATTGAACTGCTGGAAAACCATGCCCACGCGCCGCCGGAGTTGGTCAGGGGTCTGCTTGTAGATGCTTTCGCCGTCGAGCAGAATGTCACCGGCTCGGCATTCTACGAGACGGTTGAGGCAGCGCAGCAAGGTCGACTTGCCCGATCCGGACGGACCGATGAGGCAGGTGACGGTCCCGGGCTCCACTTTCAGACCGACGTCATGCAGCACCTGGACGGCGCCGTAGGCCATGTCGATATTTTTGACCTCGATGCCGCCACCCTTGAAGCGTGTGGGCGCTGTTGCAGGCAACGTCGCTGCTCCCGGCACGACGGCTTCGGCAAGCTCGGCGACCTCTTGGAGGCCACTCTGCACGGCGGTTATTCGTTTGCCGACGCGCATGCGCGCGTCGATGTAGTTGACGAGATGGGTCAGCGGCACCGTGATCACGAGATAGAACACTCCGGCCAGCAATAGGGGCGACAAGTTGCCGGTCAGCACAGCCTGGTCCTGGCCGACGCGGAACAGTTCGCGTTCGGAGGCGAGCAGACCAAGGAAATAGACCAGGCTGGAGTCTTTGACATTGCCGATGAACTGGTTGACCAGTGCAGGCAGGACGCGACGGATGCCTTGCGGGATCACCACCAGGCGCATGCCTTGGCCATACGTCATACCGAGAGTGCGCGTGGCGTCGATCTGACCCCGCTCGACGCTCTGAATGCCGGCGCGGAAAATCTCCCCGATGTAGGCTCCGGCGATCAAGCTGAGCGCCAGAATGCCCAGCGGATAAGGCGATGGACCAAACAGATCTCGGCCCAACCGCGCGAAGCCTTGGCCAATGATCAGGATTGTGACAATGGCAGGAAGCCCACGGAAGATATCGGTGTAGACTCGGGCAAGGAGTTTCAGCGGCCGGTTCTCTGAAATCCCCATGACTGCGAGGACGATACCGATCAGCGTCCCGAAAAACGTCGAGGCAAGGGCCAGGATCAAAGTGTTCTTGAGGCCGACCATCACCATGTTTGGCAGAACTTCTGCCATCGCCTGGAAATCAAGGAAGCTGCGGGCGAAGGTATCGAACCAGCTCATATCAAGTCCATCTATAACTCGGCCGGGCACCGTTGCTGACGGGCCCGGCCGGAAACGAAAATGAATACGCGCGAATTTACTTCTTGGGCAGATATTGATCCGGCATCGGAGTGCCCGGGAACCACTTCTCATGCAGCCGTTTCCAGGTGCCATCGTCCATGGCCTCGCGCAGCGCCTTGTTGAGCGCCTCGCGGAAGGCATCGTTGCCTTTCTTGACCACGAACCCGGCCGGCGCGTCGAAGGACGGCACGTTCATTGTTATCTTCAGGTTCTTATAGCGCTCCACATACTGCTTGGCCGACTCATAGTCAGTGAAATGGCCATCAATCGTCCCGTTATTCAGCGCCGCCACCGCAGTGTTGTTGTCGGGAAATTTGACAATGTCGCCCTTGAGGTTCTTCTCGGCATAGATTTCCTGCAGCGTTCCCTGGATCACGCCGATGCGCTTTCCGGCGGTGCTCTCATTGCTCGTCAGTGCCGGATCCGCCGAAATGATCGACAGGTAGCCGGCGAGATAGCCGTCGCCAAAATCCACCGTCTTCTTGCGCTGCGCCGTTGTGCCGATGGCGGCGACAGCGACATCGAAGCGGCCGTTGGCAACGGAGGGCAGCAGCGCCGAGAATTCCTGGCCGGTGAAAACGACCTGCTCCTCCTTGAACCCGAGCCGGCGCGCCACATCACGGAAGAGTTCGGCGTCGAAGCCGGTGAAGTTGCCGTTGGCATCGGTGAAGACATAGGGTTTCGCATCGCCCATGGTTCCGACGCTGATCACCGTCGGGTCGATGAGGTTATAAGGGTTGTCCGCCGCGTTTGCTTGAGTTGACGAGGCCAACGTGCCAAGTCCTGTCAACAGCGCGATCGTCAGCGCCAGACCGGATTTCAAAAGTAGGCGCCTGCTCGAATTCGTGTGCATGTCTTCTCCTCTTACCATTGGCCGAACTCGGCCTTGCGATCCCACTCGACGTCTCATCTATCAAAACGCTCTTGGACGGCGTTCGGCCAGGAAGGTGAGAACGTTATCATTTTCTCTAGCATTGTCCATTTCTCGCGTCAATTGTTTCGGAGAATTTCGCAGCTAGATGGTTTCCAGTGTTAAGCGTGGGGGATCTTCGGCGTCATCTTTCCTAAGTCGATTGCTGTCGCATGGCCGATTGCCCCGTAGTACCGGCAGGTAGCAGCCGCCGCGTCCGCGGCATGGCCGAGGATGTCTTGAGGCGCCTCCTTCTTAAGCAGGCCGAACAGCGTTCTTGCGATGAAGGTGTCGCCCGCGCCCAGGGTGTCGACGGGTTTGACCAACCGCGCCGGGGTTCGGTAAGAGACGGTGTCGCCGTGAAGCACCGCGCCGGCTCGACCACGAGTCACAAGAACCCACTTTGAACCACATGCAAGCAATTCGGCCGCGATTGCGGCCAATTCCTTGTCGTCGAGACCGTCACCCGAGACACAAGCCAGATAGCAATAGGGTCCAATCTCGCGTCGATGTCCCGGTTCCCGTCGCGTGGAAAAATCATAAGACAACAGTGACTTACTTGATACAGCGGCAACCCACGGGTCCAAACCGCTGGACTGGCCGATGTGGACGGCCTGAAAGCCCGAGAGAAAATCCAGATCTTCTTGCGTCGGCGTAAACACCGAAACTCCGAGATCGAAGTCCAGGAAAATCCGATCGGCGTTGCGGTGACCTATGAGGCAGTAAGCGGTCGCTCCCTCGAGACGCCGCAATCGGGTGATGTCCACGCGCTCCGACGCCAGTGCAGTGCAGATAAGGTCCCCTGCCCGGTCTTTGCCGATCGTTCCGACATAGGCCGATCGCCCGCCGAAGCGGCTGACATAAACCGAGACATTGAGGCAATTTCCACCAGGATACATCTCGTCGCGAGCAAGATAACAATCGACCACGTTATCGCCTATCGCGGCAATCTTGACCATTGCAGGACTTTCAGTTTAAAGGATGTGATAACGTTCGCACAATGGCCGCCCACCTGTCAATTGTGGGCCCGCCCCTAGCTCTGCCAACGAGACGAGGAAGCTCATGATTTCCGCCCTGCCCTCCGACGTGGAACGCGCCCTGACCGCTACGGCGGGCAGGCAGTTTTCGCACCTATTCCTCGTGGCGTGCGGCGGTTCGCTCTCGATCATGATGGCAGGCAAATACTTCGTCGACCGTCACAGCGGCGCATTCGCCTGCGACATCTACAACGCGGATGAGTTCGTCTGCCGAGACCCGCGACGGTTGGGACCTGACGCGCTCGTTGTCCTTTGCTCGCAGACCGGCACCACCCGCGAAACTGTGCGAGCGGCCAATCATGCAAAGGATCGAGGCGCAACGACAATCGGCATGACGCTCGACCAGATATCGCCCCTCGCGCTGGCGGTCGACCACGCAGTCGCCTACCAGGCCTCCTACACGACGGGCAAAGCAATCGATTCAGCCTGCAGCAACTACGGCGTGCTCTATATGTTGCTCGCCGGCCTGATCGATGCTCGGGAGGATGCCGGGCTAACTGCCGATCTGCTGACGAGCCTAAGCCATCTTCAGCCGGCGATCGAGCGTGCGCACCGGACCTATGCCGACCGGTTTCAGGCCTTCGCCCCCCGTTTCGCGCCGCGCAATGCGATCTACACACTGGCCAGCGGTGCCAGCTATGGTGCGGCCTATTCGTACGCCACCTGCGTGTTGATGGAGATGCAGTGGTACGATTCGCAGGCCATACACGCCAACGAGTTCTTTCACGGCCCATTTGAGGTGGTCGACCGGGACGCTTGCTTCGTGGTCTTAGTGGGTTTGGACGAAACGCGGAGCCTTCCCGAACGTGCCCGAGACTTCCTTTTCAAGTACGGCAGCCGGGAAAACGTCCTGGTGCTCGATGGAGCTGAACTCGACCTCAGTGGTATGTCCGAACACATCAAACCCTATCTCGTGCCCTTGGTCTTCTTCGACACGCTTTGGCGTTTTGCCTACGAGCTGGCCGCCCTGCGCGGCCGGCCAATGCTTGAGGGCCGGCGCTACATGAAGAAGCTCACCGACTATTAGTTCCGCCGCGCTCTGCAGCCATCCAACAACTCCCAGCCCGGCTGCTGCGAAGAAGGATTTCTCCATGACTGCATCACCAAAGCCGCGCCATGTCGTTGTTATCGGCGCGGGCATCTTCGGCATCTCTTCCGCATTGCACCTTGCTCGTCTTGGCCTTGATGTAACGGTTGTCAACGACGGCGCGCCAGCCAACGGTGCATCCGGCCGTTCACTTTCCTGGCTGAACTCAGCGCGACGTGCGGACACTGCCTACCACCGCTTGAGGCTTGCAGGCATCGACCGTTATCGGACCCTGGCCGCCACAAGGCCGGAAACGGAATCGTGGCTTCGCTTTGACGGCGGCCTCACCTGGGATGCGGATGACGAGACGAACCAGATCGCGTCCGTCTGCCAGTTGGAGCAGGATATTGGTTATGACGCGCTTCTGCTCGGCCCTGCCGAAGTCGGTGCAGTGGTGCCCGGCGTCAACGCGAGCGCAATTACCCCCCAGGGCGCCATCTTCAATCCTGGCGAAGGATGGGTTGACCTGCCGTCTTTGATCAGTCTGCTGCTCAATGAGTTCCGCTCTCGTGGCGGCAAGTTTGTTCGGGACGCTGGACGCGTCCGGATAGATGCCACAGGTGGTCGCGCGCGTGGCGTCGTCACTGCCGACGGTGTGCCGGTAAAGGCGGATGCAGTGGTCCTTGCGGTCGGGCCAGCGACGCCTATCATGCTCGCAGAGATCGGAGTTCGTGTCCCCGACGCCACGCCAATTTCACTTCTCTTGAAGACCAAGCCGATCAAGACCGAGCTCCGTGCCGTGCTGAATACGCCCCGCGTGGCGGTTCGCCCGACGCCGGATGGCGCACTTGTTTTGGATTCGGCGTGGTCGGAGGAAGAAGTCGTGGTCAACTCTGACGGAACCTACACCGTGCACGACAAGACCGTCAAAGGACTGCTCGAGGAGGCTAGTGCGGTGCTCGAGGGCAATCCGCGGCTCCAACTCGCTGCCTATGCAGTTGGCCCGAAGCCCATCCCCGGCGACGGCGAGCCAGTGCTTGGCTCCGTCGAGACCGTTGCCGGACTTCACGTCGCCTTCAGCCACAGCGGCGCCACGCTTGGATTGATCGTCGGCGAATTGCTTGCCAAAGAAATCGCCTCTGGCAATCCGCATCCCATGCTTGCAACGTTCCGCCCTAATCGTTTCAGCTGAAAGGGCAATTTGGGGCAAGGCCGAACTGTCCAGATGGGTCGCGGGCCTGGGGAAGAGCCGCGTGATCAGGTTGTCGTGCTACGGCAACAGAGACGGCGAGAGATCGGCGCTGCGCGTCCAAGCGCGAACGCTCGAAGAAGAATGCCCCGCAAACTATGGTCAGATAGCCACTCGCGATCCACTGGAGTGCGCTAACCGCGACAAGTTGCGCAAGCTTCCGCCCGCAAAATCAGACACTGCGCATAATCAGAAGCCGTTGCTCCAGAACGATTTCACCTTGTCAAGAGACGGCCCGCCTTGCGGCGTGCGAGGGGTCGGCAATGACTTGACCAAGCCTTGACCAAGGGTCAGGATTGCGCCTATCGTCGCGTGCAAGAGCGATTGTCGAGCAATCCACACTCAGCTCGGCAATGAACACGGCTCACCACGTTGACCCGACGCGCGCAAGGACAGGAAATGACCATCACGGTGAAAGTTGGCGAGGCCAAAACGCATCTCTCGGAACTGCTTTCAAGGGTAGAAGCCGGCGAGGAGGTGATTATTTCGCGCGGCAATGATCCCATCGCTAAACTGTCGCGGATTCAACGCCGCAACGATGTCGAAGCCGTGATCGAAGAGATCAGCGCTGCCCGCGCCCGCGCCAAGCCCGTGACGCAGGACGAAATTCGGGCCTGGCGCGATGAAGGGCGTCGCGCTTGATGGCGATCATCGTCTGATGCCTTTCGTTGTCGACCTTTCCATGGCGGCTGCCTGGATTCTTCCTGATGAAGACAGCGAGGCGGCGGCCGCCCTGATGCGACGATTGCCGGGAGCAACGGCGCCTGTCCCTTCCCTGTTCTGGCACGAGGCGCGTAACGTCGTATTGATGGCCGAGCGGCGTGGCCGCATCGCGGCGGGCGAAGCTGCCACCACCATGGCACGGCTGCGCCGATTGCCGCTGGAGGACGCCGGCGGCGGGTCGGACGGCGCAGTGCTGACATTAGCGGCTTCGCACGGGCTCAGCGCCTATGACGCCGCCTATCTGGCGCTGGCAATCGAAACCGAGTTGCCGCTGGCCACCCTCGATCGGAAGCTCGCACTTGCCGCACGCCGCCAGGGAGTCCAAATTCTCGGGCCGCTCGCGAATGGCAATTGACCTCTTCGCTCGGCCACCTGCCTATGTTATTCGACGTGCAGAAGTCTTTGACGCTCTCGATTCCGTGCTGCCTCTGGACCTCCGCGACTTTCTCGCCGAAGAAACCCGAGAAGATCGAAGGTAGACCGCACCGAAGAGTCTCTACCTTGTTGGAATCAGATGCAGTGCAGACTTCCCGCCCTTCACGGCCGCCGCTGACAGCTTGCGGTCAAAGCTGGCAAGTTGGCCGCCGCGCGCCTTGGCGAGCGCGAGAAGGTGCGTAGCCGTCACCTGCGCCGAGGTCAGGATTTTGGCTGCATCAATGTCGCCGGAGCCAACCAGGCTCACATCGTCGGGCCAGAAGCTGTGCCCGTGCAGGGTCCGCAACTTGGTAACGATTTGCGCAACAACAGCGGTGAGCCGGGAGAATTGGGATATCTTTGGTTGCCGACGATGCGCAGGACGCCGTTTTCGGTGACGGGACACGTAGCCCATGCGGCGTTACCGGTCTCTTCGAACCAGCCATGCGCGTCGTCATGGGCGACGTGGCCAGGATCGATCAACGCGACCAGCACGTTGACGTCGAGCAGGAATGTCACTGCAGTTCGTCTCGCAAGGCGTTGACCGTTTTAAGCGTGACGGGAGATGCATCCGGCCGAGGTGGCAGAAGAGGGATCCCGTTGCACTCGCCGCCGGCTTGAGGCCGGCGCAGCGAGCGCCGGGCGAGATCGGTGATGACCTCGCCGAGGCTGCGATCCTGCTGCCGGGCGATGGCCTTGGCCGCGACCAGGACATCGTCATCGATCGCCAGTGTGGTTCTCACGTTGCCCTGCTTGGTGCGCATCAAACATCACGCATCATATAGAATAGCGACTGGGATACTCAACCGGTGCGAATAGCCGGTGGACTTGGCGTGGAACACGTTTGTGCGGAAGAATCGTCGCTTCACGGTTTCAACCCTTGTATGCGACGAGAACTGCGGCCGCTGCAATCAGTGAAACGCCAAGCCAGTTCGGCAGGGACAATCGTCCAGTGAGGAAACCCACTCCGAATAACGTGTCAAGCGCGCCCCTTAGGCTGGCGTCACCGAGCAACTCCCCCTCCCCTAATGCAGCATCAGGGTTGCGGGTCACATATCTTGAATGTGCTTGCCGACGTCAGCCAGATCCAGCCACGTCGACAACGGCCTTGATCAGACCGGACTTCTGCTGCGCCCAGATCGCAATATCGCGTGGGCTGTCGCGCAGGGTGGTGCGATGGGTGACGAGTCGGTCGATTGGTATTTTTCCAGCGCGGATCGAGGCAGTGACGTGCTGGAAATCGCTACGCGTCGCGTTGCGACTGCCGATCAGCATCATTTCCCGCTTGTGGAACTCTGGATCTGAGAAGGTTATGTCATCCGGCACGACGCTGACCATCACCATGACGCCACCATGGGCAACATAGGCAAAGGCAGCCTGCATCGAACGGCTGTTTCCCGTTGCGTCGAAGACGACGTCGAAACCTGCTCCCGCAGTTCGCTCCGCTATCGTTTCGGCGATCGATCCCTTCGACGCGTCGATCACCAGGAAGCCCAATTGCCTTGCGGCAAAGGCCAGCCGCTCGGCATCGACGTCCATGACGGTCACGTTGAGTTGCGCTATGCGCGCAAAAAGCGCGGTGCCGAGGCCGATCGGCCCGGCGCCGATAACCAAGGCGCGAATGCCCGGCCCCGCCATGGATCTGCGGACCGCGTGAGCACCGATGGCCAGAAACTCGACCGTGGCAGCCTCCACCGGTGACAGGCCGGCCGCTGGTATCAAGTTCTGCGCCGGCACGAGAATCTGCTCGCTCATGGCACCGTCACGGTGCACGCCAAGCACCTCGATCGACATGCAGCAGTTCGGCTTTCCCTGGCGGCAGGCGGCACAATTTCCGCAGGCAAAATAGGGGTTGACGAGGATTTGCTCTCCAACCGACAGGTCCACCGGCGCGTTGATTGCCGCGATTGTTCCCGAAACCTCATGGCCCATGACGCGCGGATAGGCGAGATAAGGATGCCTGCCCTCGAAGATGTGGTAGTCGGTTCCACATATCCCGACATAGGCGACATTGATCAGTGCCCAGCCTTCGGGCGGAGCGCCTGGTGCCTGCTGCTCCTCAAACACCAGCCTGCCCGGCTCAGCGCATCGCACGACTTTGATGGTGGGGCCCATGACTATAATTCACCCCCTTGCTAAGCTGGAGTCCGGCAACAGGAAGTGGGGGGGCGGGCGCGGGGGGCCCACCCACTCGGCGGGGTCGAGATTAATAGAAAAACAATAAACCCCCCCCACCGGGCCACCCAGAAATTGCGAGGGAGGGGAGATAAAATAGATT